>CAZQJF010000157.1:0-6972 GCA_964593735.1 uncultured Streptomycetaceae bacterium
CGCCGCGATTCCCCGCGAGTTGCTCGAGTCGGAGCTGTTCGGCCACGAGCGCGGCGCCTTTACCGGCGCCCAGACGATGCGCCGCGGGCGCTTCGAACAGGCGGAGGGCGGGACGTTGTTCCTCGATGAGATCGGGGACATGCCGCCGGAGCTGCAGACCCGGCTGCTGCGCGTGCTGTCGGACGGCGATTTCTACCGGGTCGGCGGGCACCAGCCGATCAAGGCCAACGTTCGCGTCATCGCCGCAACCCACCAGAACCTGGAATCCCGCGCGAAGCAGGGCCTGTTCCGGGAAGACCTGTTCCACCGGATCAACGTTATCCGGCTGAGGCTGCCGCTGTTGCGGGAACGGCGGGAAGACATTCCGCTGCTCGCGCGGCATTTCCTCGCGAAGAGCGCTCGCGATCTCGGCGTCGATCCGAAGCGCATGTCGGAAGCGACGCTGAAATATCTGACGGCCCAGGATTTCGCGGGCAACGTGCGGCAGCTCGAAAACCTTTGCCACTGGCTTACGGTGATGGCCCCGGCGACCACGATCGAGGTCCAGGATCTGCCGCCTGAATTGCGCGCCGACGCCGCGGCGCCGGCGCCGCAGTATTGGGCGGCAGCGCTCGAAAAGGAAGTGGATCTGCTGTTCGGCCGCGGCGAAACGGGCGTCATGGACGATCTCGGGCGCCGGTTCGAGAAGGCCCTCATCGTGAGGGCGTTGAATCACACCGGCGGACGGCGCATCGAAGCTGCGCACCTGCTCGGCCTCGGACGCAATACGCTGACCCGCAAGATCCAGGAACTGGGTATCAGCGCCGACAAGAAATCGGAACAGTGAACGAGGCGGGCTCGTTCAGAGTGTCCTCAGTCGCATTGTTCAGGTCGCTTTGTTCAGCGAACCATCGAGCTTTACGCAACTTTGTGAATCGCTCGATCCCTCACCCCCAACCCCTCTCCCGGAGGAGAGGGGAGCATCGAGCGAGACCGGATTGTCATCCGGTTTCGTAGTCCAATACCGACTGGACACCCGGATCAGTTCAAGGAGTCGGGTGTAGCGCTCAGTTCCTGGACCGCTCCGGCCGGAGCCACCGCTGTTGCCTCCGCGCTCATCGCGATGGGCTGGGGACCTATCCTGCGCAGCTCCGACACCGGCAGCCTGCGCTGCGTATAGGAAAACAGCGTGTCGCCCCCGGAGAGCTTCTTGAACGTCATCGTCAGCCGGCGCCGGGCCTGGCTCGCCTCCTGCAGCTTGGCGTAGAGGACCTGCAGGTCGCGCACCGGCTCGCCGTCGACTGCTTCGAGCAGGTCGGATTTCTCGATTTCCTGGGATTCCCCGAGCGAGCCGGACTCGACATGGTGCACCATCAGGCCGCGCGCTCCGATCTCGAAGGCGTCGCGTATCGTCACCGGCCCGAACAGCACGCCGGAAGCGTAGACGCCCCGCGCCTCGAGAACGCGGCGCATCGGCAGTTTGTTGCCGGACACCAGTGTCTCCTGCCCGGCGCGCAGCACCTTCAGGCTGGATTCGGCGAGCCGTCCGCGCAGCGCGTGCAGCAGCTGGGTTTCGTTCTCGATCGGCCCGTCCGTGCCCGATACCTGCTTGATGATGTCACCGGGCAGCAGCTTCAGCGTCTCCTCGCCGCCATAGCTGCGCGCCACCCGCAGTTCCCTGCGGGTGTCGACGTCCCGGAAATAGACGAGCTGCAGATCGGGCGGAGACGGGTCCTGCTCCTTCTGGAGCAATTCGAGGATGCGGCAGGCGTACTTGCTCGCCACGGCGAAATTGGTGTTCTGAGCGCCGCGGATGCTCGCAGTGTTGACACCGACGATGCGGCCGTTCTGCAGGCTGATCAGCGGGCCGCCCGAGTTGCCCTGGTTGATCGGGGCGTCCGTCTGGAGCAGCTCGGTGCGATACTTCGCGGTGACACCGGAAATGATGCCGCGCGTGCCGGTGAACTGCAGCCGCCACGGATGACCGAAGGCGCCGACGGGGTGCCCGACCTGCGGCAACGCGGCGCATTCCAGGCGCGGCGCCTGGATGTCTTTCGTGGCGTTGCGGTCGGCGACGCGCAAGATCGCGAGGTCCAGGAACGGGTCCACGTAGACCTTGGCCGCCTCCGCGAACTCCCCTCCGTGAAATGCGACTTCGACGCGCGAGGGCGAGCGGCCCACGACATGCGCGTTGGTCATGATCCAGCCGCGGTCCGCGTCCACGACGAACCCGGCGCCGAGCCCGGAGCCCTTGCGGTCACCGTCGAATGGCACCGGCACCGTGGCACGGACCTGCACGGTGTACTTGAGCGCGGTCTTGAAAGCCTCTTCGTTGGACCAGGCCGGCGAAACAACGGCCATGAGGGCGCCGCCCGCGACGGCGCCGGCAAACCAAGCGTAAACTCTCACTTTTCCCTCCCTGGGAAACCTAGAGTTGAGAACATCATTCTACAGAGCGCCTGCAATCTATCAACCTGAATTTCGAGGAATTGGGGACATATGACACACGCAACCTGGAATGGGGAAATCATCGCGGAAAGCGACCGCTGCGAGATCGTGGAGGGCAATCACTATTTCCCTCCGGATTCCGTAAAACAGGAGTTCTTGCAACCCAGCGACACGCATACCACCTGCGGCTGGAAAGGCATCGCTTCGTACTACAACGTGACAGCGGGCGGACAGGTGAACAAGGATGCCGCCTGGTACTACCCGGCGCCCAAGCAGGCGGCACAGAACATCGCGGGGTACGTTGCATTCTGGAAAGGCGTCAAAGTTGAAGCGTGATCGAGGTCACGCTGCAATACTATTCGAAGCCGCCGCTCGCTCGATATCAGGGAAACTCCCCGTATTCGACCGGGAAATCCCGTAACTCCCCGCCTAGCAGCCTGTCGGACTAGCGAATCTGGAGATAAAACCCATGGATCGGGGCATCTGGGCAATCTGGTACGAGCTGCCGGAAGACCGCAGCGCGCGCTCGAAGTACCTGGACTGGTTTCACCACACGCACATTCCCGGGAAATTATCGCGTCCGGGCTATCTCTGGGCGGCGCACTACGAGCTGGGCCATGGCGGGCCGCGATTCCAGAAGGTGGTAGACGGGCTGGTGCATGCGGGCGCGCCGGACCTCGGCCGCGGGCGGGGATTTCTCGCGCTGTTCGGCGGCCTGACGGCCCACACTTTTCTGAATCCGAGTCCCGGACAACTCAAGGAGCGGCAGGAGACGCTGACGCGGGACATGATCGGGCTGCGGCAGCAAGCCTACGCCTGCATCTTCGCCGAGGAAACACGGGTGGACGGGCCCGAAGTCGCGCAACGGGGGCCGGGCATCACGCCGGGCCCGTTCGTTCAGATGGGCAACTTCAACGTGGCGAGCTACCAGATCGAAGACGATGTGGGCGCCTGGTACGCGCAGCACCGCTTACCGTTCATGACTTCGATGCCGGGCTGCATCGGCGCCCGCAAGCTATTGGCCGCGACGGGTTGGGGAAAACATTCCATCCTCTACGAATACGTCTCGCTCGAAGCGCGCGAGCAGCACTTCGTTCCCCACGAGGAGCACGTGCACGATGCGGCGTCCTGGACCTCGCGCATCCTGCCGCAGCTCGTGCACGCGCCGTGCTCCCCGGCGGTGGGGCGGAGGATCTGGCCGTTGCCGCAGAAGTAAATAAATTATTGTCCTTGCACTTCCTCTTCTACCCTCTGTGCCTCTGTAGTTAATGCTTGCTTTCCTTGGCGGCCTTGGCGTCTTATATGGCGGTTAGTCCAGTCTTAACTCGGCAATAACCGGCGCGTGGTCCGACGGCCGTTCGCTTTTCCGCGGTTCGATGTCTATCGTGCACGCCGTGCAGCGCTTCGCGAGTTCTTCCGAAAGCAGGATGTGGTCGATGCGCAGTCCCATCTTGCGGCGGAAAGCGAGCGTGCGGTAATCCCACCACGTATACGAGCGTTCCGGCTGCTCGAACAGGCGGAAGCTGTCTTTGAGGCCGAGCCCTAGCAGCGATTGCAGCGCCTCGCGCTCCGGCTGGCTGAAGAGCACCTTGCCTTCCCACGCGACCGGATCGTGCACGTCGCGCGCTTCCGGTGCGATGTTGAAGTCGCCGACTACAGCGAGGCGCGGATAGCGCGCAATCTCGGACGCCAGCCAGGCCCGGAAGGCTGCCAGCCAGCCGAGCTTGTATTGATATTTCGGTGACGTGACGCTCTCGCCGTTGGGAACGTAAGCGTTGATGATACGGACGCCCTCCACCGTCGTCGCAAGCACCCGCCTTTGCAGGTCTTCGAGGTCGGGAATGGCGAGGACGGCCTCGCTGGCGGGCGCGAGCGAGAGGGTGCACACGCCGTTGTAAGTCTTCTGACCGTTGCACACGCCGTGGTAGCCGGCGGCGGTGACGTCAGCGGCGGGGAACCGCTCGTTCTCCAGCTTCACTTCCTGAAGGCACAGCACGTCCGGCCGGTGCCTGCCGACCCAATCGAGAACCTGAGGGAATCTCACAGCGAGAGAGTTGACGTTCCACGTCGCGAGCTTCAAGGTCTATCCAGCCCGCATCCTACTGGACGGTCGCAACGACTCCGTCGCCGATCACCGGCAGCGGGCGGTCGTTTTCGGCGTTGGCGCTGAAGCGCACGGTCACGCACAGCCCGGGGTGGTTGTCCGATAGCTCGACCGATGCTCCGTGCAGCTCCGCGACGGCTTTCACGAGGGCGAGGCCGAGGCCGTTACCGGCCATGGTGCGGCTTGCCTCGAGACGGTAGAAGCGGCGAAACACCTTCTCGCGCTCGCCGCCCGGAATGCCCGGCCCGGTATCGGCCACGCGCAGAACCGGTACCCCCGCCTCCTGCGTCAAGCCGACTACGATCGCGACCCCGGTGCGGGAATGCCGGATCGAGTTCTCCACCAGGTTGGCGACCATCTGCAGCAGGAGTTCACGGTCGCCGTGCATTTTCGCGCCGCCGCCGACCATCGCTTGCAGCCGCTGGCCGCGATCCTCCGCGACCGGAGCGTAAGTCTCGGCCACCGCCGATACGACCTGCTCGAGATTCACGTCCGAGAATGCCGAGCGGCGCGTTCCCGACTCGACCTGCGCGATGCGCAGCAACGCGGTAAACGTATCCAGTATCGCATCCACTTCGGCGATGGATTGCTCGATGAACGGGCCGTAGTCGGCCGGAGTCGCAATCCTGGATCGCGCCATCTCCAGCCGTTGGCGCAGGCGGCTCAAGGGCGTGCGTAGATCGTGGGCGATATCGTCCGATACCCGTTTCAGGCTTTCCATCAGTGCCTGGATGCGATCGAGCATCGCGTTGAGGTTCACCGCCAGCTGGTCCATTTCATCTCCGCTTCCCCGCGTGGGCACGCGCTTGGAGAGGTTGCCGTCCATGATGGAGCGGCTGGTGCGGTTGACTTCCTCTATGCGCCGCAGATAGCCGACGGCGAGCAGCATGCCGCCGCCCAGCGCGAGCAGCACCGTGATCACGATGCCCCCGCCCAACGCGCGGATGATCGCCTCCTCGGCCTTTATCAGACGGTAGCGATTCTCGCCCACGAGCAGGAATTCCCCTTTCGCAAGCCGGCGCCCCTGCGCCACCACGGAATTGGACCCGGTCCGGTCGTCCGATCGCGCGGCGCGTTCTGGCTCCGGGGCGGGCACCGACATCACCGTCCTGCCTTCGATCGGCGCCATGGACGCCAGATTGCCGGCGATGCGCCGGCCGGCGGCGTCCTGCAGCAGGTAGTAACGGCGGGGCGACGTGAGCTCGGTGCTCCGGCGCAGTACCCCGCGCTCCACGGCTTGCAGCCCGCGCGTGTTATAGACGTCGACCAGCAACCGCGTTTCCCTGACCACGGAGTCTTCCAGCTGCTGCTCGAGCGCCGCGACGGCGATCCAATAGACGACGGCGAGCAGGATCGCCACCGACGCGCCGAACACCGCGGCATACCACGCCGCGAGGCGGAATCCGGTGCTTCGAAACAAGTTAGCCGGCTGCACAGAGGCGATACCCCGAGCCGCGTACCGTGTGGATCAGCGCTTCGTCGAATTCGCGGTCGATCTTGGCGCGTAGCCGGCTGATGTGGGTCTCGACCACGCTGGTGCGCGGATCGAAATGGAATTCCCAGACGTTCTCCAGCAGCATGGTACGGGTCACGACCTGGCCCACGTTGCGCATCAGATACTCGAGCAGCTTGAATTCCTGCGGCTGCAGCTCGACCCGGGTGCCGCCGCGCGTGACCGTGCGATTGAGCCGGTTCATCTCGAGATCGCCGACTCGCAGCACGGTTTCTCCGTCCGCCAGAGGAGGGCGGCGCGCGAGCGCGCTCACGCGGGCGAGCAGTTCGGCGAAAGCGAACGGCTTGACGAGATAGTCGTCGGCGCCTGCCTCCAGCCCCTCGACGCGGTCGCTGACGCCGCCCAGCGTCGTCAACAGGAGCACCGGCGATTTGACTCCCGCCGCACGAACCGTCTTCACGATGGAGAGCCCGTCGATGCCGGGCAGCATGCGGTCTATGACCATGACGTCGTAGCCCGCGCCCGACGCGAGAGACAGCCCATCGCGTCCGTCGTCCGATTGATCCACCGCATGGCCGTGCTCGCGCAGCCCGCGGGCAACGAACCCCGCGGTTTCCTTGTCGTCTTCTATGAGCAATATTTTCATCGGCGGACGGTCACGGGCGGCGCGCTGCGCGCGTGTCGAACATTCTGCATAAGCCGCGCCACGTTATGGCCGGTGCAAGATTACGAATCGGTAAGGTAGCGCCGCCACAGCAGCACTTGGACTTCAGTTCGCGCTGTTTTGCCTGCGGATGACATGCGCATGAAGTGTGGCGGAGCAAAGTCCGACACACCCTGGCAGGAGAACGCGCAACCCGATGCGGCGATTGCGCTGATCGCAGAGGGATGCTACGACTGACCCCGCGCGGTTCGCGAGCCCTATTTGTTGGCCGCCTGACCTGGCGGCGCGGCCGGCTTCGGCGCAGGCGCAGCGCCCGCCGGCGCC
>CAZQJF010000158.1:0-6892 GCA_964593735.1 uncultured Streptomycetaceae bacterium
GCACCGTCATTGGATCAGGACTTGCCCGGACGGAACACGAGGAAATACTGGTTGGGCAGAAAGTCGTGCTCCCGCGCCAGCACGTAACCCGCGGTCTTCAGTTCAGCCTTCACGCGGTCCGGTGCGAGGCGCGCGCTCTTCGGCGGGCCTTCCGGCGAGTCCATGCGAAAGTCGATGATCGCGAGACGGCCGCCGGGCTTGAGCGAGTCGCGCAGCTTCCGGAAGTACCGTTCACGGTCGCCGATGTGATGGAACACGTCCACCAGGATGATCAAGTCGGCCTTCTCCGGCAGGCGCGGATCGTCGGGTGCGCCTGTCACCGCGATCACATTCTTGAGGCCTTCCCGCTTTGCGCGATCAGCGAGAAATTCCACCATGTCGGGCTCGGTATCCACGCCGTAGACGCGGCCCTTGGGCGTCATGTTCGCGAAGCGCGCCGAGAAGTAGCCGGTGCCGGATCCAATATCAGCGACGACTGCATCGGCCTTCAGAGCCAGCGCCTGAATTACCTCGTGGGGCTTCTGCCACGCGTCGCGTTTCGGGTCGTCGAAAACCTGCGACCACTTTTCAGCGTCGCCGAAGCTGTGCTGGTGAGTTTGGGGAGATTGCGCTGCCGCGGGTCCAGGCAGTAACCCTGCAAATGCGAAAAGAACCAATGCTGCCGTGAGCGACGAGATCCGATTCATTCTTACGTCTCCTGTGTGCATTGCGTGTTTTAGGGATATAGGGTGGATATAGGGGAGAAGCGGGGCGGGTGATCCGCCCCGCATTCGGTCACTGTGAATGCCCGGTGGTCTCAGGTGCCTGGGGTGCCGGCGTTGTGCCCCGGCCCGCCTGCGGGCCGCGCGGTCCCGTGGCCATGCGCGTCATCATTCCGCGCATCATCGCCACCGGGCCTTCCTGCGCGAGTTCAGTTACTTCAGCTGCGTGACCCTGAAGCGCCGCCACGACCTTGGCGTCAGTGGATGTCCGCGTCACGACAGAACCCTTCTCGGTGACTTCGACGACGGACTTGATCTTGTCACGGTTCTCGAACAGCACCGGCAGCGTGGAGCTGAAGATGTTGAATTCGCGCCCGTCCTTCAGGCGTTGCGACGTGCTGGCGACGTGAGCTTTGATCGTTTGTACCACCTGCGGGTCATCGGACTCCGTGACCGTCTTGATGCCGTCCGGCAGATTGGTCACGGTGCGCCTGATCTTGGTGTGATTCATCAGCAGATCGTGGACCAGGCCCATGTCGGCCGACGATCCGGCATCCTGCCGCGTGAGCATGCCTACCGCGCCTGCCATCGGGCCATGGCCACCTGCTGCCGCGCCGTGATCCATGCCGTGCATCATTCCCCGGCCCATGCCGCCCATCATCCCCGGTCCTATCCCACCGGTTTGGGCGAGCGTGGCGGCGACCGCCAAACCAAGCCCTAACGCCGTAACCACTCCGACTGACACTCCGACTGCGATCTTGCTCGAGCGTTTCATGATCCTCTCCAGATATTCGAAGAAAAGAAATGGGGCGGGCTTCCCCGCCCCGGTTGTGGTTAGTTGGCCTGCTCGGTTGTGGTCGGTGCTTGAGGCGTAGCACCGAAATGCGGGCCGCGGTGCTCGGGCAGCGTGATGCCTTTTTCCGTCGCGCGCTTCTGCATCTCGGTGCGAGTTGCTTCGGCGAGCTTCTGGCGCTCTTCAGGCGTCTTGGCGTTGCGCATCTTTTCCCGCAATGCCGTCCGCTCTTCCGGCGTCATGAGCTGCTGTCCGGCGTCATGACCCGCGCCGCCGCCCATTTCACCGTGTTGCGTGCCGCCTTTCGCGCCATGCTGCATGCCGTCCTGGGCGCCGTGCTGCATGCCGCCCTTCATGTGCTGTTCCGTCCCGCCGCCCATTTGCCCCGGGTAAGCGTAGGCGGCGGCCACTGCAATGCCGAGGCCAAGTGAAGCGACAACACCCGCTGCCAATTTGTAAGACTGTTTCATGATCCTGTCCTTTGTAAAGGTTGAAAGTTGTTTACTGCGAGGCCCATTCAACCACCAAGTTGTAAGCGGCTGATGTCAGGCTGCCGCCGTTTTGTATCGCAGCCTTGCGGCGCCGGACCTTGTTACACTGCGTTACAATTCTTTCGCCGTTCGCCCGCCGCTTGGGGTATATACCCGCCATGGCGATGCAGGATCACATCCTGATTGTTGACGATGACTCGGAGATCCGCGCGCTCCTGAGCGAGTATCTCCGCAAGCAGGGTTATCGCGCGACTGCCGTGGCAGACGGCAAGGGCCTGCGCTCCGCCATCGAGAAGTCGCGCCCCGACGTTATCGTCCTCGACCTCATGCTGCCGGGCGAGGATGGCCTCGCCCTCTGCCGCGATCTGCGCGCCCGCTCCGAGATCCCCATCATCATGCTGACCGCGCGCGGCGATGAAACGGACCGCATCGTCGGGCTCGAGCTGGGCGCGGACGATTACGTGGCAAAGCCGTTCAACCCGCGGGAGCTGCTGGCGCGCATCAAAAGCGTGCTGCGGCGTTCGCGGGCGCTGCCCGACAACCTCAAGCCCCGGCAGGAGGCCAGCTCCTACCGGTTCGCCGGCTGGACGCTCGACGTCGCCACTCGCAACCTCGCGGCGCCGGACCGCGTGGTGATCCCCCTGAGCGGCACCGAGTTCAGGTTGCTGCGGATTTTTCTCGACCACGCGAACCGTGTGTTGACGCGGGATCAGTTGATCGACCTCATGCTTTCGCGCGACGCTGCGCCCTTCGACCGGGCGATCGACGTGCAGGTGAGTCGTTTGCGCCACCGGCTGCGCGAGGATGCCAAGGAGCCCGCCATCATCAAGACCGTGCGCGGCCAAGGGTACGTCTTTGCCGCCCACGTGGACGCCGCGAGCCGATGAGCCTGCTGCCGCGTTCGCTGTTCAGCCGCCTGGTACTCGTGCTGCTCGGCGGGCTCGTCATCGCGCAGCTCGCGAGTTTCGCGGTGCATATGCACGAGCGCGGCGAGCTGTTGTCGCAGGCGAGCGGCATGCAGTCAGCGCAGCGCATCGCGGATATCGCCAGATTCCTGGACTCGCTGGACGCGAAAGAGCGGCGCGCCATCGTGCAGGTCTTGAGCGCGCCGCCGCTGACGATCAGTCTGGACCGGGGCCCCCTAGCCGCAGGCGGGGACGACCAGGAGCAGGGCGCTCGCGGCGCACTGTTCGGCGCGATGCTGCGCCGATTCCTCGGGGACGGCTTGCGGGCGGTGGTAACGGTGGCCGAGGCGCCCGCCGTGGCGTTCGAGCCGGGCGTGAAGGGCAGCTTTAAGGGCCCAGGGATGCATGGCGAATGGCCTGCGTCCAAGGCCGCGATGCACGCCGCCGCGCAGCCCGGCATTTCGTTCGTCGCCCAGGTCCGCCTGCGCGACGGCACGCTCGTCACGTTTGATTCGCGGCAGCCCGCGCAAACCCAGGGCTGGCCGTACCGCCTGCTGCTCAGCCTGGCGGTGCTCCTGTTCGCGGTCGTTGCGGTATCTCTGGTTGCGGTGCGGTGGGCCACGCGTCCCCTGAATGCACTTGCGGACGCGGCCGACGAGCTGGGCAGGAACATCAATCGCCCTGCGATGGAGGAACGTGGGCCGATCGAGGTTGCGCGCGCCGCGCGCGCGTTCAACACGATGCAGGCGCGCCTTGCCGGTTACATCCGCGATCGTACGCGAGTGCTCGCTGCAATGTCGCACGACCTGAAGACGCCGATCACACGGCTGCGCCTGCGCTCCGAGCTGCTCGACGATCCGCAGATGAAGGAGAAGTTCACGAAGGATCTCGACGAGATGGAATCCATGGTGGGCGCGACGCTGGATTTCCTGCGCGGCCTGGAAAGCGGCGAGCCCGTCAGGCCGGTGGACGTCACGGCGCTGCTCGAAAGCCTGCAGGCGGACATGCAGGAAATGGGCGGGCGCGTCGAGATCAAAGGCGCAACGCTCAAGCCCTATCCGGGGAGGCCCCAAGCCCTGAGGCGATGCCTGACCAATCTTCTGGATAACGCGGTGAAGTACGGCAAATCGGTCCTGGTCCTCGTGGACGACAACGATGTCCGGCTGGAGATACGGATCCAGGACGAAGGCCCGGGGCTGCCGCAGGCGGAGTTGGAGAAGGTCTTCGAGCCGTTTTACCGCGTCGAGGGCTCACGCAGCCGCGAGACGGGTGGAACCGGCCTTGGGTTGACCATCGCGAAGAGCGTGGCGGAAGCCCACGGCGGGCGCCTGGTTCTCCAGAATCGCGTTGAGGGCGGACTCGAGGCTAGGCTAACACTACCTCGATCCGTCCCGGCAACCACGTGACCCGACCGCCACGTTCGCAGGGCCGCCAGGAGAACGCTGTGGCGACTGTAAGCTGGAGCCGCTCTCCCTGGGGCCGTCGAGTACTTCTCGCGCTCATTGTTGCCGTTGCGTTTCCGACCGTGCTGTTCGGGCTCCGCGCCTACCATTCGTTGCTGGTGCTGCGCTCGGCCTACGAGCTGGGGGCGCCGCAGATCAGCAGCGTCCGGGCCTGGATGACGATTCGATACGTTGCTGGCGCGCATCGCGCGCCCGAAGCCGCGTTGATCGCTCAGCTCCAGCTGGCGCCGGGGACCGATCCCGACACCGAACTGAAATCCCTTGCCGAACGGGAAGGTGTGCCGAAGGTCGAGTTCGTGCAGCGCGTGCAACAAGCGCTGGTTGCCGTCGCGCCCGCGCTTGCCGCTCCAAGCGAGGACGGGGCCACGAGCTGGCTGGGCGATATCGGAGAAGAGTTTCTTGCGGCGCTGCTGCATTTACGGCTACCCCGCGCTGGGGCTCACCCTGCTGCTGGGCGCGCTTGGCTTGCCGTTGCCGACCGGGGTATCGGCGGTCCTCGCCGGCTCGTTGGCCGCCCAGGCGCGCATGAGCTGGCTGTGGGCCGGCGCCGTGGGCCGGGCGCGTCGAAGGTTCGCGCGGCCGGGAAACGGGGCGGAACCGGCCTCGGTCTGACGATAGAGAGGAGTGTCGCCGAAGCCCATGGCGGCAGGCTTGTGCCGCGCAGCCGCGCCGATAAAGGCCTGGAAGCTGTCCTGACCCTGCTCCGGACGCATGGGGCGTTGGCGCACGAACGTGGAAACTGAGTGCAACCTCGGGTGCTCCGGCTGCAGCTGAACCGCTACTCATGATGCTGGGCAAGGCAAGAACCCAAAACCTGATCAATCGATTACCGGTACAGGTTTGATGCAAATCAATGCATGACGAGAACGCTCAAGTAGCATGATCGGCGAACGGCAATGGTGCCGTGGGGAGTTTCTATGAAAGTTCTTCTGGCTGCAGAGGGATCGAAGTGCGCGATGCGCGCGGTAAAACACGTGATAACCAATTTCAATAAGTTGGGTCCAAGGCCGCAGATCCATTTGGTGCACGTGCAGCCAACCGCTTCCCGGGCGTGCTACCGCTGCCTGCAGTCGCGCCGTTGTGCACGACTACTATCGGGAGCAGAGCGAAAAAGCGCTGTCCCGGGCGCATCGAGCACTTGCTCGCAGCGGCGTCAAGTACAAAGAGGTTCATTTGCTCGGCGATCCCGGGCCAACGATCGCTGCTTACGCAAGGCAGGAGAAATTCCCGCTCGTAGTGATGGGATCGCACGGGCAGGGCGCGCTATCGAGCATCGTTCTCGGCTCGGTAGCGCGTAAGGTGCTCGCCCATTGCAATACACCGGCATTGATCATTCGCTGAGCGAGTTTGATGTGACCGTTCGCAATCTCGAGTTCCTGTTTCGGCCCCGCACCGTCGCGCTGATTGGCGCATCCGAGCGCAAAGGCAGTGTCGGCGGCAACGTGATGCGGAATTTGCTGGATGCAGGATTTGAGGGAAACATCTGGCCCGTCAATCCGAAACACAGCGTGGTCGCCGGCCGTGACGTATTCGGCAGAGTCGCTGACCTTCCCGCTGCGCCTGATCTGGCGGTCATCTGCACACCACCGGCCACGGTGCCAAAGCTCATTGCCGAGTTGGGCGAACGCGGCGGCGCGAAACAAGCCCGTGATCGCCGTCAAGGCAGGCCGCGTGCCGGAAGGCGCAAAGGCTGCGACATCGCACACCGGCGCCCTCGCGGGAAGCGACGACGTCTCCCGCCTTGCGGCTCGCCGCGATGCTTCCAACGCTTTGTAGAGTTAGTGCGGCATACCGGCCGATAGGGCAGGCGGAGCCGGGATCCCCAAGGCAAACGTGCACTCGGTTGACCCAGATCAACAACGCGCCCGCGCGGCGCCCTAAACTGACATGGCACCGCGAAGCGTCGGCGATACCAGGACCAGAGGCCTTTTGATAGGGGTTCACCCATGAAAACACTCTTCATACTGAACGATCCGCCGTACGGCACCGAGCGCAGCTACAACGGGCTGCGGCTTGCCGGCACGCTCGCCAAACGCGAAGGTGAGCAGATTCGCGTATTTCTCATAGGCGATGCTGCGGCCAGCGCCAAGCGTGGCCAGAAGGTCCCGCAAGGTTATTACAACACCGAGGTGATGCTCGGCGCAGTCACCCGGCGTGGAGGGACCGTCGGAGTGTGCGGGACGTGCATGGACGCGCGCGGCATAACGCCCGAGGAGCTGGCCGATGGAACCCACCGCAGCACGATGGAAGAACTTGCTGACTGGGCGCTCTGGGCTGACCGGGTGCTGACTTTCTGAATCGCCGCAGCCGTGCGGACCGATCACCGCAACGTCACGCTTCTCACCATCGCGCAGGCGCTGGTGCTTTCGGCGAGCGTTCTCGCGATGACGCTTGGTGCGCTGGTCGGCGGCAAACTTGCTATTTGTACCACAATTGCCCTTCGAGTCAGATTGGCTTGGCTGTGACTGAGATTTGGAATGGATATCAGAGGGTTAGCGTAAACGCTGCCCTCTTTTCTTTTGCGACCAGTGTCGTATTT
>CAZQJF010000159.1:0-6883 GCA_964593735.1 uncultured Streptomycetaceae bacterium
TCACCGTATCCTTAATCGTTACACCCGCGCCGAACCGGGAACGTCAAGATCGTGCCGCGCGGCGTGTGCTGCGATAAAGTGAATGTCGGCGTGCGCATTCCATCCCGCTGGAGGAGACATGGCAAAAAAGGGCATCGAAAGCGTTTATCGCATCACCGAGCTGGTCGGCACGAGCAGGAAGTCCTGGGAAGATGCGGCGCGCAACGCGGTGGAAACCGCCTCGCAATCGCTGCGTGACCTGCGGGTGGCGGAAGTGACCAAGACCGACGTGGTGATCGAGAACGGCAGGGTGGTCGCGTTTCGCGCGCGCGTCAGCCTGTCGTTCAAGTACCAGCGCTAGCCCGCATGTTTCACAGGCCCTGGGGTTGACGCGGTTTTTGGAGTGGCGACGCTTCGTTTGGCGTCGGGGCATGCGGGCTGAGTATTTCTTGAGCAAGTAGCGCGGCACGGCACGGGTGCCGCCGACCATCATTCTGATGCGGCCTCTCAGGAAGGTGCCGGAACGAAGTCCGGCATCCTCCTACTTGGACTTGGGTTCGTCGGGGATCGCGGGCAGCGAGCGGAGATAGGCTATCAAGGCTGCAAGGTCCCCGGGCGTCAGCTTGCTGGTGGTATTGCGGATCACCTCGTCCATCATTTCGGAGGCTGTTTCATCATCCGGCGTGATGCCAGTCACCAGAAATGCCTTGAGCTCCGCGTCGCTCCATTGTTTGAGCCGCGTCGGAGTCAGATTCGGTATGCGCTTGTCGTCCGGTCCCTTGCCCCCGGCGAGTAAACGGCCGCGTTTCGGCCCCCCGAGGAAGTTGCGCGGCGTATGGCATTCCCCGCAATGGCCGAGGGCCTGGACGAGATAGGCGCCGCGATTGACAGCCGGAATGACGCCGGGCATTTCCGTAAACGCCCCCGAAGTGAAAAACAACCACTTCCAGAACGTGATGGCGAAGCGGAAGCCGAAGGGAAAGCGCAGGTCGTGCTGCCGGCTCGGGCGGGCGCTCTGCGGCAGCGTGCGCAAATAGGCCCAGAGGTCACGCAAATCGTCGTCCGTAATCTTCGTGAACGACGGATAGGGAAACGCCGGAAAATAATTCGCGCCCCCCGGACTCCTGCCGTTGCGCATTGCGTTCATGAAATCGGCCTCGGTCCAGCGCCCGATTCCGGCCTGCGGATGCGGCGTGATGTTCGGTCCGAAGAACGTGCCGAACGGCGTGTTCAACGCGCGCCCCCCGGCGAACGGGACAGCGCTCTTGCTGTCTTCGGTATGGCAGCCGAGGCAGCCGCCCGCACGGGCGATGTATTCGCCGCGCTTTGGATCGGCCGTGGGCGCGGCAAGCAATGTCGAACTCAGACCGGCCAGTACCAATACCCCCAAGGCACGACCAATCATCGCGTCGAATCCTTTCATTCGATCGCCGTGGTCGCCACCAATGCCGCTCGAATGCTTCTGCACGATCCGATCGACGAAGGACCAGTCTCCGAACGCGTCGCCTGACGGGAGTCCCGGACCGCACTGCCACACGCCGTCCGCGCTCGATAATGCGAAAGTTTGGACGACCGGCCGGGACTATTACAGCTATTACAATAGTCCCGGACTCGACCGGCCTATTTCTTGACCCTGGCTCCCCGGAACGACTCGTGACAGTCGGCGCAGCCCATCATGGTCTTGCTGTAACTTCCGGATTTCCCGATCAGCGTCACCACGGCCTCCGTGTCCCCCGCCTTCGCAAGGCGCGCGAGTTTCTCGCTTTCGTCTACCATCTTCTGGACGGCTTTTTGGAATCCCTGCTCATTGGTCCAGATGGCAGGAAGCGCGCGTGTCATGTGGTCGGGGTAGGCGCCGCGACCGGTGTCCTTCGGGAAATGCGCCGGTATTTTTTTCGAAAGACTCGCCAGAGCCAAGGCGCTTTTCTCGACGTCGGCGAGCGACCCTTTGCCGGCCTTGGCGAATGCCGCAAGCACTTTAAACTCACGGTATACATCCTCTTCCATGAAAACAACGCGTTCCTTTATCACCTGCTCGCCACTGGCCGAGTACGATGGTCCCAACAACGCAACGCCGCAAACGGATGTCGCCATTACAAAGCCCACAACCTTGAGCACGAGACGCATTGCCGATCCTCCTGTCAAATGAAATCTACCGATCGTAGTCTGCCAAGCAGCCCTTTCTGATACTCGCGACTACTTTAACACTGACTGGGGGCGACTTATTCCAAGCGTTTGGCCCCGGCCGCCAAGGCAATACTCTGGCTACGAAGTCCCATTCCGTCATATGAAATCGAGCTTGCCGCCCCGGCCGCGCTTGATTTCAGACCGCTTGCGTTTGCTCTCGAGCCGGCGCAGGCGCGATTGGCGAGTGGGGCGGGTCGCCTTGCGCGGTTTGACGGGACGTGCAGCCTCCCCGATCAGCGTAACCAGGCGGTCGATGGCATCGAGGCGATTGCGCTCCTGGCTGCGGAAACGCTGCGCGGTGATCTGAAGGACGCCGTCGCGGCTCATGCGGTGCCCGGCGATAGCGGACAGCCGCAGCCGCACCGCCTCGGGCAGACTGGGCGAGCGCACGACGTCGAAGCGGAGCTGCACCGCGGTCGAGACCTTGTTGACGTTCTGGCCGCCGGGACCCGAAGCGCGGATGAATGACATCTCGATCTCCCGTTCGGGAATCGTGATGCCCGGAGCGACCCTGAGCATGGGGCCAAGTGTAACGGCCCGAGGGCCGGACGCACAACGAGGCAGCCTGGTTTGGGTACAATGCGGAGCGAGGGAGTGTTGATGTTCTTCCGATCGGGAGGCACTATGCTACGCAAACTGTTCTGGCTTTTGCTCGCCGTGGTGCTGACGCCGGCCGTTGCCGGCGCGCATCACGGGTGGAGCGAATATGACACCACCAAGGCCCTGACCCTCAGCGGCACGGTCAAGGAATCCGGATACGAGCACCCCCACGGGCACGTTCGCCTGGAGACGGCAGGTAAGACCTGGGCAGTGGTGCTGGCGCCGCCGTCGCGCATGAAAGCACGGGGGCTGCCGGCCGACGCGCTCAAGCCGGGCAACAAGGTGACAGTTGTCGGCTATGGCAACCGCGACAAGCCGGAGGAGATGCGCGCGGAGCGTATCACCTCGAACGGCAAGACCGTAGAGCTCCGCTGATGGAGGCAGGCGGAGCCGGGAGCGCACTGGCGGCGATAGAGCGTTCCGCGCTGGCCACCGCCATGCGCCAGGAATTGTGGCTCTACCCGTCGATAGAGATTCTGCACATCCTCGGTTTCGTCACCCTCGTAGGGTCGATCGCCATGCTCGACCTGCGCCTCCTCGGAATATCGCGGAAACTATCCGTGCGCGCGCTGGGCAGGCACGTGTTGCCCTGGACCTTGGGCGCGTTCGTCATCATCGTTCCCACGGGCTTGCTGATGTTCTCGGCCCACGCAAGCGATTTTGTCGGCAATCGCGCATTCGTCCTGAAGATGCTGCTGATCCTGGGCGCCGGAGTGAATGCGGTGGCGTTTCACGTGGGGCCGTACCGCTCCGTGGCACAATGGGACGCCGGGGTGGCGCCGCCGCCGGCAGCCAGGATCCATGCGGGCGCGTCGCTGATCATCTGGGCCAGTGTCATCGCATGCGGACGACTCCTCGCCTATCTTTGATGCCCCGGCTCGGCTACTCGGCGGGATTCCTGGTTTGCGCCGGGCTCATCGGCTTTGCCCTGTATCTCCAGTATTACGACGGGCAGGACCCGTGCCCGCTGTGCCTGCTCCAGCGCGTGGTCTACCTGGCGATGATGGCGATTTTCCTGGTCGCCGCCCTGCACGGACCCAGGCGCACGGGTGCAATGGTTTACGGCGGGCTGCTGGTGACCGCGGCGATCATCGGCGCCGCTCTCGCTTCCCGGCACGTGTGGCTGCAGCATCTTCCCAAGGACCGAATACCGGAGTGCGGGCCGGGCCTGGAATACATGGTGAGGAAGTATTCCCCCTTCCGGGTGCTGGAAAAAGTCCTCGCGGGCAGCGGCGAGTGCGCGGAATCCGCATGGAGTTTTCTGGAGCTGACCATTGCCGGCTGGTCGCTGGCGTGGTTTGTGCTGCTCGGCGCGTTCGCCGTGTTGCTGACCTTTGCTGCGATGCGCAAAAATCATTAGAAGCGGTCTCAAAAGCATTTTAAGTCGTGCCTGTTTCCCGATTCGGTGGGGGGCAGGCCGGCCAAGACGATGCGCCCGGGATACACGCGCGCGTCAACCGGAATAGGTTGCCGCGCGTTGGTGTTAGCTCCTGGTGAGCACCGTGGAATCTAACGTCTTGTAACAGCGCTAGATTCTATCGCCTCCAGCGCGGTATGCCACGCAGTGCTGGTGGTGCAGTTGTGCGGCGTTGCAGCGCGGCTTAAACTAGGTTCCGTTCGTTCCAACCATGGGAGAAACACATGAAAATTCGCACGATCCTCATCGCAGTCAGTCTTGCCTTCGCCAGTGGGACCGCGTTCGCCAATTCCTGCCCGAAGGAAATGAAGGCCATCGACGCGGCGTTGCCGAAAGCGAGCCTGTCCGCGGCACAGATGACTGAAGTAAAGACGCTGCGCGCCGACGGCGAAAAGTTCCACAAGGAAAAGAAACATGCAGAGGCCTTGGAAGCGCTGGGCAAGGCAAAGAAGATTCTCGGCATCTAGCAGCCTGTCGGCCGGTTCGGTCCATCCCCGCCCGCGTGGCGGGGATTTTTTGTACGCGGGTTCAAGGTTCCAAGTTCCAGGTTCAACGTTCAAAGTTGAAACCTGGAACCCGGAACCTTGAACCTTGAACCCGGAACCTTGAACCGGGAACCGTCTAAGCGGAAATATCGGGCGTGAGCTGCCGTTCGAGCAACGCGATCTGGTCCTTGAGGTAAAGCTTGCGCTTCTTGAGTCGTTGCAACTGGAGTTGATCCTGGGCGGGGCTCAGGGCCAACTGACCGATTACGTCATCGAGGTCCCGGTGTTCTATCTGCAATTGATGGATTTTGACTTTCAGCACGTCGACGTCGGCTGCAAGTATCATGGGAGCCGTTCCTCCATACCAACGGTAGTGCATTCCAGTATAGTCCGAACAATTTCAAAAAACGAGCCTGTCCACCGGTGGCGGGCCGGCCCGCGGTAGTGACATAATAAGCCCCTGTTTTTTCTGACTATCGATGCACCCCGGCCCTCCTCCCGGAGGGGCGGCGGGGGAGCAGGGCGATGGGACGAATCGGGGAAGCCGGGCTGCCATACGGCCATATGACGATCGAAGAGCGCCTCTCCCGGAGGGGCGATGGAGCGAGCGTGAGCATTGCACTGAAGGTAAACGGCGTGAGCCACGATGTGGTGTCGGATCCCGAGACCCCGCTGCTCTATGTGCTGCGCAACGACCTCAAGTTGAAGGGCGCACGGTTCGGCTGCGGGACCGGCTTGTGCGGCGCGTGCACCGTCATCATCGATGGAAAGGCGGTGCAGTCCTGCGACCTGCCGGTCTCGGCGGCAGCCGGCAAGGCGGTCACCACTATCGAGGGGCTGGCCGCGAATGGCGCCCTGCATCCCCTGCAGCAGGCTTTTCTCGCAGAACAGGCGGCCCAGTGCGGCTACTGCGTGAGCGGCATCATAATGTCCGCCAAGGCGCTGCTCGACGCCAATCCGAAAGCCGGCGACGCGGAGATACGCGCCGCGCTCAAAGGCAATCTGTGCCGGTGCGGCACTCACCATCGCATGCTGCGCGCGATCCGGCGCGTTGCGGAAGGGGGAAGCACATGAGCGTCGCCCAAAAGCCCGTTGCGCCGCGCCGGCTGCCCGGCAGCCTCGACACCAACCGGCGGCTGGACCGCTGGCTCAGGATCAACCGCAATGAAACCGTGACGGTTTTTCCCGGCAAGGTCGAGATCGGACAGGGCATCCTCACGGCGCTCACGCAGATCGTGGCGGAAGAGCTCGATGTCGCGCTCGAGCGCATACGGCTCGCCCCGACCGACACGTCCTACAGCCCCGACGAAGGCGTTACCTCGGGCAGCCGTTCGATCCAGGAAGGCGGCGAGGCGCTGCGTCACGCCGCGGCGGAGGCGCGGGAGTTGCTGTTCGCTCGCGCCGCGGCGAGACTCGGCGTTTCTCTCGAGCAGCTGACGGTGAATGACGGCATCGTTACCGCGCGCAGCGGCGGCAGCGTAAGTTATTGGCAGCTCACGAGCGACGACCTGCTGGCGCGCGAGGCGAGCGGGGATGCCGTTCCCAAATCCACCGCCCTGCACACGATAGTCGGTGCCCCCATACCCCGCCGCGACATCCCGGGGAAGGTGACCGGCGTGCCGGCTTTCATACAGGACATCGAATTGCCCGGAATGCTGCACGGCCGAGTCGTGCGGCCACCCAGCTACGGCGCGCGCCTGGCCGGGCTCGACGAGGCCGAAGCGGGCGCCTTGCCGGGGGTGTCCGCGGTGGTGCGGGACGGCAGCTTCGTTGGCGTCGTGGCGGAGCGCGAGGACCAGGCGATCCGGGCGCTCAACCGCATCCGGCGCATGGCGCGCTGGGAAGAACGGCCGACGCTTCCCGATAGCCTGGATCCGCGCTTCCTGCTCGAAGAGGCCAGCAAGGAAGAAGTGATCAGCGAAAAACGCGATGAGGGCGCCGCGTCGCGCGGATCGCGCCGCCTGCAGTCCGAGTATACGCGTCCCTATATCGCGCACGCCTCGATCGCCCCCTCGTGCGCAATCGCCTGCCTGGACGGCGACCGTTACCGGATCTGGACGCACAGCCAGGGCGTGTATCCGCTGCGGACGGACCTCGCCAGGATGCTCCGGGTGGAGGAGGGAAAGATCGCCGTCATCCACCACGAGGGCGCCGGCTGCTACGGCCACAACGGCGCGGACGATGTCGCGTTCGACGCGGCGCTGCTGGCGCGGGC
>CAZQJF010000160.1:0-3436 GCA_964593735.1 uncultured Streptomycetaceae bacterium
GAGTATCGCGTCCGGTCCGGCCGGCAGCACTTCCGAGCCCCTGCCCGTCGGCATGCCGTGGCGCGCGGCCAGCTCCCGCGCCTTCGTCTTGTGCCCCATCGCGGCGATCCAGCGCGGCGAGGGCCCGATGAAGCGCGCGCCGGTGTCGTTGACCCGCTGCGCGAACTCTGCATTCTCGGAGAGAAAACCGTATCCCGGGTGGAGCGCGTCGGCGTGTGTCTCGCGCACTACATCGAGCAGGCGGTCCTGGTTCAGATAGCTCTCGCGGGCCGGGGCGGGGCCGATCGCGCAGGTTTCCGCGGCCATGGCCAGATACGGCGCGCCGGCATCGGCTTCCGAATACACCGCCACCGACTTGATCCCCATGCCGTTGAGCGCCCGCAGCACCCGCGCCGCGACGGCGCCGCGATTGGCAACGACAACCTTATTGAACATCAGAACCGTGAAAAGTGAGTAGAAGCCATCTCAAAAACCCTGGTTGACGCGCAGGTCAAGATGAAAAACAGACAGGATGACAGGATTTACAGGATGTTTTTCGGGTTGCAATCCTGTTCATCCTATTAATCCTGTCGGTGTTCCGTTTCTGAGACCGGTTCTAGGAGGGGACCATACCCGCTTGTCAGTCACGCCCTACCAGTCACGAGTCACCAGTCACGCCCTCATCAGTCACGCTCTTAATAACTGGTGGGCCAGGTACGCATCAAATGCTGCCCCACGCCGCGCGTCATACGCAACCGGTACACATCGAGCATGCGCACCAGGTAGTCGCGCGTTTCTTCCGGCCTGATCACTGCCTGCGCCGCAAAAATGGACGCAAGGCCCCAGACGTCGCTCGCCTGCTCTATCTCCGCGAGCTTCTCTTCGAACCCCGTGTCACCGGGTTTCACGCCGTGGACGATGCGGGTCGCGAAGTCCGGGCTCATGAAGCTGATTTCCGCCGTCGGCCACGCCGCGACGTCGTCCGAGTGGCGGCCCCCGCCCATGCACACGTAGGCGCGCCCGTAGCTCTTGCGGATGATGACGGACAGCCTGGGCACGCTGAGCAGGGTCATCGCGTTCATGAAGTTCATGATCTTGCCCGGCGCGCCGCTCTTCTCGGCTTCGGTGCCGATCTGGAAGCCGGGGGTGTCCACGAGCAGCACGACAGGCACGTTGAAGGAATCGCACAACACGAGGAAATCGGTGATCTTGCGGCACGCATCGGCATCGAGCGCGCCGCCGCGGTGCAACGGATTGTTCGCGACTATCCCCACGCTCTTGCCGCCGAGCCGCGCGAGCGCCGTGACCGCGCTCTTGCCGAAGCGGGGCTTGAGCTCGAACAGCGTGTCCTTGTCCACCACCGCGCGGATGATGCGCTTCATGTCGTATACCTGCGTCCGGCTTTCCGGCAGTACGGAAAAAACGTCCGCCATCTCCGCGCCCGAACCGGCCGGCACCGGCGCATCCGGCGGCGCTTCCTGGTTGTGGCTCGGCAGGTAGGACAGGAAGCGGCGGATCGCCTCGAACACCTCTTCCTCCCGGTCCACGACCTGATCGACGAGGCCGGTGACATCCGCGTGCAGGCGCCACCCGCCCAGCTCCTCGAGTTCGACCTTTTCGTTCAACGCCATTTCGACGAGGCGGGGACTGGATACGGCCATGGTCGCGCCCTTGTGCATCACCGCGAAATCCGCAAGGCAGGCGAGCCACGCCGACGAGCCGAAGGAAGGGCCCAGCACCGCCGCGACCATCGGGGACTCGCGCAGGCGGCGGAATTGCGTCGCATCGTTCCCCAGTAACTGTCCCATGCCCCGCGAGCCCATCGCGTCGGGCAGGCGCGCCCCGGTGGACTCGCCGATGTTCACGAACGGCATGCCGCGCTCCGTCGCGGCGCGCTTCATGTGCGCGACTTTCTTGCCGTTGGTCGCGCTGGTGGAAGCGCCCTTGACGGTAAAGTCATTCACCACGGCCGCCACTTCACGCCCCGCGATCTTGCCGTAGCCCGCGATCTTGCCGTCGGTGGGAGTCTCTTCCGCTTCGTCCGGATAGACACCTGAAGCCCCGAACAGCCCGGATTCCAGGAACGTGCCGGGATCGAACAGCAGCTCTATGCGTTCGCGCGCGTTCAACGTGCCCGCTTTCCTGCGCCTGGCGAGCTTTTCCGGCCCGCCCATGCCCCGCGCCTTCGCGCAGCGCGCTTCGTATTCGGCTAAAAGGGCTTCGAATGCCATCGGTTTTCCTCTATCGGGCTCCGGGCTGGCCAACGGTGAAGCGGATGCGGGACTCGCCAGCAATGGATGAATTCGCGGCTCCCCGGAAAACCGAAAGTTTCCACAACCAGGAACCCATATGTCCGTGATGATTGAGAAATTGAATTCCCGCCGCGACTTACGCGGCGATTAGGTTGTAGCCGTGCTAACCCTCGAGCACGGCTACAACCTGGCCTTCGGCGACCGGGTCCTTTTCCTTGACCAGGATTTCCTTCACCGTGCCGGCGTCCTCGATGATTACGGGTATCTCCATCTTCATGGATTCGATCACGATCAGGATGTCGCCCGATTCCACTTTGTCGCCGGGCTGGGACTTGATCTGCCACACGGTACCGGTGATCTCGGATTTGACCTCGATGCGCGCCATGAAAACACTTTCTGCGGTGGAATTGCTGCGGGACTTCGCGATCTGATAGGATTCAGTTCAAATTCTAGCACCTATGCGGCGCTGCCCGGGCCGCATCAATGAACCGCGGAGCGACGGATGTCTAAAGCGGTAACAGCCAGGAGTCTCCTCAGGTATTGCCTGCCGGTACTGTTGTGCATCGCAGTGTGTCCGGTCGCCGCGCAGGAACGGAATTTAGAGCCAGTGGACGAGGCGGGGCGGGATGCGTCGTGGGTCAACTTCAAGAAGCGGCTGTTGAACGCGGTGGAGAAGCGCGATCTCAAGTTCGTGCTCGGCATTCTCGACCGTAACGTGCGCGCGAGCATAGATGGCGAGCGCGGCGTCGCCGGATTCCGGAAGGCATGGGACGTAGACGCCGCCGACTCGCCCCTGTGGCGCGAGTTGCGGGCCGCCATGTTCCTCGGCGCGGCGTACCTCAAGCGCGACAAGGGACCGCGGGAGCTGTGCGCGCCGTATGTGCTCGCCAGGTGGCCGAACGACCTGGATCCGCTGGACTACGCAGCGATCATCACGAAGGAGGTGCTGGTGAAAGCCGGCCCCCAGGCTGATTCCTCCACGTTGCAGACGCTGTCCCACGAGATCGTGGCCGTGACCGACTGGGAAATCCCCGACGCCGCTGCGGGTGAAAAGCAGCGTTGGGTGAAGGTGAGAGTCAAGAGCGGTGAAGGCTACGTTCCCGAGGAGCAGATACGCAGCCCGGTCGAGCAGAGCGCCTGCTTCGTCAAGCGGGAGGGCGCGTGGCGCATGACGGCGTTCGCCCCGGCCGGCGGGCCGCAGTGAT
>CAZQJF010000160.1:3536-6860 GCA_964593735.1 uncultured Streptomycetaceae bacterium
GGCGCTCGACATACAGGGCCATCGCGGCGCGCGCGGGCTGCGGCCCGAGAATACGTTGCCCGCGTTCGCGCACGCCTTGTCACTGGGAGTCACGACGCTCGAGCTCGACACGGGCATCACGAAGGACGGCGTGGTGGTCGTAAGCCACGACCCCGCGCTCAATCCCGACATCACGCGCGGCCCGGGCGAAAAATGGCTGGAGCGCGCGGGTCCCGCGATCCGGGAGCTGACCTACGAAGAACTCCGGCACTATGACGTCGGCGCCATCAAGCCGGGCAGCGCCTACTCGAAGCGCTTCCCCGCTCAGCAACCCGTGGATCGCACGCGCATGCCGCGGCTTGCCGACCTGTTCGCGCTCGTGCGCAAGGCCGGAAACGACTCCGTGCGTTTCAACATCGAAACCAAGATCTCCCCGCTCGCACCGGACGAAACAGCCGCACCCGGGAATTTCGCCCGCGCCCTGATATCGGCGGTGCGCGCCGCCGGCATGGCGGAGCGCACGGCCATCCAGTCCTTCGACTGGCGGACGCTGAAGATCGTGCAGCAGGAAGCGCCGGAAATACCGACCGTCTACCTCACCGCGCAGCAGGAGTTCCTGGACAACATACAAGCCGGCCGCCAGTCATCGCCATGGACGGCCGGCTTGCACGTAAGCCAGTTCGGAAATTCAGTTCCTCGCATGGTCAAAGCCGCCGGCGGCGCGGTGTGGTCGCCCTACCATGGGGAAGTCACACGCGAAAACGTGAAGGAAGCACAGGCGCTGGGACTCAAGGTCGTCGTCTGGACGTTAAACGAGCCCGCCGACATGCGCCGCATGTTGGCGCTCGGCGTGGATGGCATCATTTCCGACTATCCGGACCGGCTGCGCCAGGTCGCTGGTGGGGCCGGTATCGCCCTGCCCCGGCCGACGCCGGTTCAGCCATGACTTCAGGCCGCCTCAAAATCAAATGAAACCGCAGATGAACGCCGATGAACGCGAACCGGAGACAGCGGATGATGGGTCGCCTGCCATTACTCTGCGTTTGTCTGCGTTCATCTGCGGTTCCATGCCATTCGTGGTTCTTTAGAATTCAGTCCGGTTCCGCGACATCGTCGGTGCGCACGGCTGCCGGGGGCTCGCCGGCAGCGTCCTGGCCTATGCTTTCGTACTGCGCAATCACCTGGGCACCGAACAGCAGCAGCGTGGCCGCAATCTCCAGGCTGAGCAGGACCACGATGGCAGTCGTGAGCGATCCGTACACCACGCTCACTTGCGCGAAAGTGGCGAAGTACCACGCCAGCAGATGCCGGACGATTTCCCACAACAAGCCGGCCGTTACGCCGCCGATGAGCGCATGGTGCAGCGAGAGCCGGCCGACCGGCATGAAATAATAAATGGTGGAAATAAGGAAAATCTCGGCCATCACGCCGGCGACGTAGAGCATGAAGCGCGAGAGCTTGTCCAGCGGCCAGGAATGTCCCAGGATGACCAGCCGCTCCTCGCCCATCCCGATCAGCAACGACAGCACGACGGTTCCGACGACGATCGCCACGGCAATGAAGGCGATGTAGCCTACGGGCAGCAGCAGCGATACGAGGAAATGCCGCTTGCGGGTTGTGAAGCGGTGCAGAAAAATCACCGAGATCGCGTTCTCCAGCACTTTGAAAGCGAGAAAACTGAAGAAGATCATGGTCGCGAGCAGCACCCAGCCGACCACCTCGCGATGCTCCAGAAACGCCGCGAGCTCCCGCACCACCGCGATCCCCTGGCCCGGCGCCACGTGCTCCAGCGCCCGGCGCAACGTCTCGAAGAGCTCGGACTGGTCGATCACATGCGAAAGCGCGATCACCAGGAGGATGAGCAGCGGCACGATGGAAAGCAGCGTGTAATACGCCACCGCGCCCGCGAGCAGGAGGCCCTGGTTGGCGCGGAACGCCTTCAACACCTGGAGTGCGAACGCGCCCGGGTGTTTGAGGACCTCGTCGGCCCGCGGACTGATTAGAGACATTACGGATCTCGACCGGTCACTTATGGGTATCTGCGGCGCTGATGCAGTACACGGCCGATCTTGATGACGCTGCCGACTACGCGGTACACCAGCGTGTATGGAATGCCTGGAATGGGAAACTCTCGCGTGCCGGGTTTTTGTCCCGGCTTGCCGATAAACGGCTGGCCCGCGATCAGATCTGCTGCGTCCGCGATTCGTTCGCGTATGGAGATCGCCGCCTGCAAGTTTTCCGCGGCGATATGCTCAAAGGACTCCCACAGTTCTTGCAGTCCCAGGCGGGACCATTCAAGCCGCTTTCTTCGTGCCGCGCCCATGCCTGCGGATGATGCGGTCGAGTCCGGCCAGAACCTCCCCGGTGTTGGCGCCGCGGCGCCTCTCGAGATCGGCAAAACCGGCGTCTATCGCCTTCAAGCGGCCTTCGAGATAGTCGAGGCGCTGCGAAATCGCTTGTCGTGCCAGCGCCTCCGGCGACCGCCTCGAACGCGTCGAGATCCGGTGCAGGCGCCGTGCCAACGAGCGCGGGAGGCTGACGGTGTCATTCATAACGTTTCCACCAGTCGGACCAATTTATCACGGATCGCATGGACTGGCTAACGCCCCAATGGGGGCTCGCACACATCGCGGTCCGGTTCACCGGGGGATTCTACGGCGTGTCCGCGGCTTCCCCTGCACGCTGCTCCGCCTGCTCCGTCGCCTGGTCGAGCTTCTTCCGCACCAGCTCGTCCGTTCTCTTCCCCTGGTCTACTTCCCGCTTCTTGATGGCGGCGCCGGTCGCCGCGTTAGTGGCGGTGTCTACGCCGCAACCGGCGAGCAGGACAAGGACCAGGACAGCTATGACCGGTTTCATGGGTTTGCTCCGTTAGTAGCTGGTGGGCCAGTTGGCGAGCCGGTGCTGGCTCACTCCGTTTCTGAGCCGCAGCCGGTGCACGTCGAGCACGCGGATCAACCAGCTTCGCGTTTCGCGCGGGTCGAGCACGTACTGCGCCTCGTACAGGCGCGCGAGCTCCCACGGCGTGGTGTCGCGGTCTACCTCGGCGACGAGCTGCTTGAAGCGCTCCGGGTCGTCCTCTTCCTTCAAGCCGTAGAGGACGTTGACCGATACCCGCGGGTCCATGAAGCCGAGATCGGCGGTGAGCCAGCACGCCAGCTCGTCGGTGTTGCGGCCGCCGCCCATGTTGATGAACGCCTGGCCATAGCTCTTGCGCAGGATGATCGTGATCTTGGGCACCGTGACGAGCGCGAGCGCGTTCATCCAGTTGATGATCTTGCCCGGCATGCCGCGCAGCTCGCCCTCAACGCCGATCAGGAAGCCGGGCACGTCCACCAGGAACACGAT
>CAZQJF010000161.1:0-6814 GCA_964593735.1 uncultured Streptomycetaceae bacterium
AGCGGGGCAGGACGTCGGGGACGCGGCTCTTCTCGAAATGATTGGACAGCAGGGCAAACCCCACCAGCAGGCACAGCAGATTGGTCAGGATCACCCACTCGTGGTACATGTGCCCGGCCAGGCCGGCCAGGCCGGCGCCAGTCTTGAAACCCGTAAAGGCGAGCTTGTACAAGACGATCGTGGCGAGCCCCGTCAGGGCGACCTGCAGCGTGTAATGATGGAACACCGCCACGCCGAGCAGCGTCAGCGCGAAAAGGATGAAATCGACCGGAATCCCGAGCACGGCGGGCGGTTCGGACGCCGCGGCGGCAATGGCCGGCCATGAGATCAGCATGAAAGCGGGAGCGAGCAGCCTGAACGAAGCGCAGGCCCGCCGATTCAAGGAAACTTCATTCCCGCGGAAGTGCATGCGTCCCCCCCGGTTATACGAGTTATTCAGGACCGCATGCTGGGAGCGATTCTTCGCGCTATCTCAGTGCAGCCTTCACCTCGGACGAGCACGATCCGCAGATCCGGACGTCCAGGCAAAGGTCTCGCTTGCAACGCTGATTGCCAGCAGGGCCGGGGAAGTCGAATCTTCTCGCATCCCGTGTTGACGACCGTGCCGCAGCGGCGCCCCTCCAGCGCCGCCGTAGCTACTCCCCTTTGGAGGGCGCTGCGGGAAACCCGTGAAGGCAAACCCGCGCGCGGATCGTTTTTACCATGCCTGTCTTCCAGCCGTCAACAAACTGAACGCGGCCTTACGATGTAAGCGTCGCCGTGAGCTATCCGATAGCTTGCTCCGTTTTCCTGATGGACCCAACAGACCTCGGCGTATCATCGGCATGCGGGTTCGGGAGGTTCCGACCTTGCGGCGACATTCCGTATGACATTTCTCGCTCGAACGCTGGACTCTCCCGCGCAAAGAAGGCTCGGCTGCGCCGTTCGCGTCACCGGGCTCGTGCTCCTCATATTCGGCGGCATCATGCTGGTGCCGCTCGCGGTGGCGTTGATGACCGGCGGTCATGGAGCGGCCGCATTCGCCCGGGCCGCGGTGGTTGCCGCCAGCTGCGGTGCGCTGTCGTGGTATTGCACCCGCCACCGCACCGAGGAGTTGCAAAGGCGCGATGGCTTCCTGATAGTCACGTTGAACTGGGGGCTGATGCCCGCGTTCGCCGCGCTTCCGCTCCTTTTCTACTTTCCGGAGCTGACCTTCACGGACGCCTACTTCGAGGCAACCTCGGGCCTTACCACCACCGGCGCGACGGTCCTGTCCGGTCTCGACCAGTTGCCCGTGGCGATCAATCTGTGGCGCGGCATGCTGCAGTGGCTGGGCGGGATGGGGCTCATCGTGCTGGCCGTTGCCATACTTCCGCTGCTGGGCATCGGGGGGCGCCAGATCTTCCTGGCGGAAACTTCCGGCGCCTTCAAGGATACGCAGATCACTGCGCGTGTTCGCGATACGGCCCGCGGCTTGTGGTACGTTTACGTCGCGATCACCGTGGCGTGCGCCTTGTGCTACTGGCTGGCGGGCATGAGCGGCCTCGATGCCGTCATCCACAGCTTCTCGACGCTGAGTCTGGGCGGGTTCTCATCGCACGATGCGAGCTTCGGATATTTCGATTCCCCCCTGCTGGAAGCGATAGCGATCGCCTTCATGCTGATCGCCGGGATCAACTTTTCCACGCATTTTCTGGCATGGCGCACCAGAAGCATCCAGGTCTACCGCGGGGACCCCGAGGCCTACTGGTTCGTCGGGGTCACCCTGGCGAGCGCATTGCTGGTTGCGGCGATACTGGCCCTCAACCAGAGCTATCCGTCCTTCGTCGCCGCGCTTCGCTATTCCGCGTTCAACGTCGTCTCGGTCGCGACGACGACGGGATATGCCAATGCGGACTACAACCTCTGGCCAATCTTCGCCCCTGGCCTGATGCTGATGCTCTGTCTTTTCGCGTCGAGCGCCGGATCCACCGGCGGCGGCGTGAAGATGATCCGGATCAAGCTCGCGGTACTGCAGATGCGCCGGGAGTTCGTCCGGCTGTGCCATCCGAACGCCGCGGTCCCGGTGAAGATCGGCGCCCGGACGGTCGACGCCGCGCTCATCACGTCGGTGCTCACCTTTCTGGCTGCGTACGCGAGCGTGATCGCCCTGCTCACGCTGCTGCTCACCGCGTCGAGCCTGAATCTCGTCACGGCCGCGTCGGCCGTCGTCGCGTGCATCAGCAATACGGGGCCCGGACTGAACGAAGTCGGACCCGCGACGACCTATGCGGTGCTGACTGATTACCAGACCTGGATATGCTCCATCGCCATGCTGATCGGACGCCTGGAGCTGTTCACCGTGCTGATCATCTTCACGCGCAATTACTGGCGCCGCTGACAGGTTCCGCGAACACCGGATTCAACGGCGGCGCCTGCATCATGGTGGTAGTGGTCAGCAAGCGGGATCGATCTGCGCGAGGGCCGTCAGCCGCCGCGATGCGTACGCGGCAGAACCGCGGCGAGCAGCGCATAGCCCGCAAGCGCGGAGACGAGCGAACCGAGCAGTATCCCGAGGCGGTCGAGGCCGCCCGTGTGGACCGCCGCGTGCTCGAAGGCGAGCGAGCCTATGAACAGGCTCATCGTGAAGCCGATGCCGCACAGCATGGCTACTCCGTAGAGCGAGGACCAGGTCGCCCCCTCCGGCATGCGCGCGAGCCCGCAGCGAATGGCGAGCCACGCGACTCCGAACACACCGAGTGGCTTGCCGATGAAGAGTCCCGCGGCGATGCCGGCGGGAACGGGCTGGGACAGCGCGGCGAGGGACAACCCTCCGAGCGGCACCCCCGCGTTCGCAAACGCAAAGATCGGGACGATCGCGAAAGCGACGGCGGGATGCAGGTCGTGCTCGAGCCTGTGCAGCGGCGGTTCCGCGGCGCCCGGCGGTACGCGCAGCGGAACGAACAACGCGAGCGCGACGCCGGCAAGGGTCGCGTGCACGCCGGACTTCAGCACCGATGCCCAGAGCACGATTCCCAGCAGCAGGTAGGGCGTCAGGGCGGTCACGTTGCGCCGGTTGAGCAATGCGAGCGCCAGGAGCGCGGCCGCCGCGACCGCGAGCGAGCCCGCCGACAGCCCGGCCGTATAAAAAACGGCGATGACGACGATAGCCCCGAGGTCGTCGAGGATCGCCAGCGTGAGGAGGAATACCTTCAGGCCGTGCGGCACCCGGTCGCCCAGCAGCGCGAGCACCCCGAGCGCGAACGCGATGTCGGTGGCCGTGGGTATCGCCCAGCCCTCGAGGCCGGCGGGATCGCCCCAGTTGAACGCGGCATAGACCAGGCCGGGGACCGCCATGCCGCCGACCGCCGCAAGCGCGGGCAGGACGATCTGGGAGGGAGAGGAGAGCTCGCCCTCCAGCACCTCGCGCTTGATCTCCAGGCCGACCAGCAGAAAGAACACGGCCATCAAGCCGTCGTTGATCCACAGCAGCAGCGGCTTGGCGATGGACAGCGTCCCTCCGCGCACCTCGAACGTCAGGGACAGCAGCGTCTCGTAGAGCGGCGCAAGCGGGGTATTGGCGCACAGCATGCCGAGCGCGGCCGCCACGACGAGCAGGACGCCGCTGGCGGCTTCCATGCCGAGGAAACGCCTCAGTGCGCCTGCCACCATAGGACCGCTCCCGTTTTCTTCCCGCGAGCGAGGGATTCTATCCCGGCGCCTGGATCGCGGAAGACGCGCCCGGCGCCGCCTTGTGAGGGTCCTGCGGTGCCCAGCCGAGCACCGCCAGCATGACGAAGAAGCCCGCGACGTACGCGATCGGGATGTACCAGCCGTGGCGCAGCCACAACCCGACCGATCTCGCCTCGGGAAAGAGGTTCGATACGGCGATACCGGCGGAAGAGCCGAACCAGATCATCGAGCCGCCGAAGCCGACGGCGTAGGCGAGCATGCCCCAGTCGTAGCCGCCTTGCTTCAGCGCCAGCGCGGTGAGCGGTATGTTGTCGAACACCGAGGAGATGAAGCCGAGACCGAGCGTGCTCTGCCAGGAAGCCGCCGGCAGCTTCTCCACCGGCATCATCGAAGCGCAGGTGACCAGCGCGAGCAGAAAAACCGAGCCCTTGACCGCCTCGGGCACCAGCGTCCAGGCGGGCCGCCGCAGGGGGGCAGCCGCGAGCAGCACGACCCATACGGCGACCCCGATGAACGGAAACGCATCGGCGAGGTGCCTGAAGCGGAGGTTCACGGTGACGTTGGTGGCCACCGCGGCGATCAATATGGCGGCGACAATACCCACGCGCGTCCAATCCACGGGAAGATGGCGCCCCTCCGCCTTGGTGATCGGAGCATAACGGTGCTGCTGGAGCGCCGCAGGAATGCCGAGCACGACGAGCGCCACCGCCGCCGGCAGGTAGGCGGGCAGCACGGCCAGCGGGCTCACCCCGTCGAGCCACATCATCGTGGTCGTGGTGTCTCCCACGACGCTCCCTGCGCCGCCCGCATTGGAGGCCGCGACGATGGCGGCGAGGAACCCGATATGCACCTTGCGCCGGTATACCGTGGCCGCGATGGTGCCGCCAATCAACGCCGCCGCGATATTGTCGAGAAATCCCGACATCACCCAGACCAGCACGAGCAACATGAAGCCGCCCCTCCAGTCGTCCGGCAGGAAGCGTGGCAGGACTTCGGGCACGTGGCTGTCCTCGAAGTGGCGCGACAGCAGCGCAAACCCGACCAGCAGGCACAGCAGATTGGCGAGCAGGACCCACTCGTGATGCAGGTGCGCGGCCAGACCAGCCAGGCCGGGACCGGTCTTGAACCCGGTATAGGCGAGCTTGTAGGCGGTGATAGCGGCAAGACCGGCAAGCGCCACCGGAAGCGTGTGGTGATGAAACACCGCGACGCCCAGCAGCGTCAGCCCGAACAGAATGAAATCGACGGGAATGCCGAGCACAGCCGGAGACTCGATTGCCGCGGCCACGGTGCCCGGGCAGACGGCAAGAGCCGCGGCCATGGCGAGCCTGATGGCGGCAAGATTGCAGTACGAGCGCATGCGATCCTCCTCAGTCCCAGCTATTCGGGGCGGATTCCCGACGGACATCGCCACGGATGCCGGCGGCGGCGATGCCTACTCCGCATGGATCTCGGCGCCCCGGAACGCGCCGGCGAGCGCCTTGAAGACGCGGTCGGCCAAGTCTTGTTCCCTGGGGAGTTGCTCGGTGCCGCACTGGCGGCATTTCAGACAGGGGGCGGTTAAGAAGACGATCATGGGGCCCTCGGACTCGACGGGAACCGTGACCCGGAAATCTCGGCTGGTCGGCGCCATCTGCTCCAGTTCTGCCGCGCACTTTGCGCAGTAGGTCCGCTTCCTCAGCAAGCCGCGCTGCGGCGCAGCGTAGACCCCCGAGGACGGATTCGCAATGATATCCATCACCTGCAGGGCGAATTCCGGATGGATCAAGCGTTTGTGATTGGCGGCGCAGACCATGACCGGCACCGATTCCAGCGAAATTCTGTAGCCACCGTCTTCGCCTGAAAGGACTGGCACCGTCTTCAATTCCACCGGCTGCTTGCACTGCCTGCAAGGCTTGCGGGACATCGCCATGACAACCTCCTCGTTATGATTTTGTCTTGCCCCTGCTGAGATAACGTCTCTATGCGCTAATCAGGCCCTTTTCTGCGCAGCCGGACAGCCTCTCGCCGCCTGGCGCGCACCCGGATGTTGAGCATCTCGACGCCGACCGAGAATGCCATTGCGAAGTAAATATAACCCTTCGGTATGTGGTAGTCCCAGCCCTCGGCGATCAGCGCCACGCCGACGAGTATGAGGAAACTCAGCGCGAGCATCTTGACCGTGGGATGGCGGTCGACGAACTCGCCGATCGGCCGTGCCGCGAACATCATGACCCCGACTGCCGCGACGATCGCGAGGACCATGATGGGGACCTCGTCCACCATGCCGACCGCCGTAATTACGGAATCGAGCGAAAACACGATATCGATGATCGCGATCTGCACGATCACGGCGGCGAAACCGGCGCGCGCGGCAGCCGCGGCGCCCTCCGCATCGCCCTCGCCTTCGAGAGAGCCGTGTATCTCGTGAACGCTCTTCCACAGCAGGAACAGCCCGCCGCCTACAAGTATCAGGTCGCGGCCCGAGATTTCCTTGTCGAGGACCGGGATGGAGAACAGCGGCTCGGTGAGGGTCATTACCCACGCGAGCGACAGCAGGAGCCCGATGCGCGTGAGCATCGCGAATGCGAGCCCGAGCGTCCGGGCCCGCTGCCGCTGATGCTCAGGCAGGCGCCCGACGAGTATCGAGATGAAGATGATGTTGTCGACGCCGAGCACGATCTCCAGCGCCGTCAGGGTGAAGAGCGCGATCCATGCGTGCGGGTCCAGCAGCAATTCCATGTCAGGAACCCTCAACGGTGTGGCGGGCGTGTCCGGGACTCATGGCCCTATCACAGACCCCAGTACCCCCGATGGGTTCCTGACAAAGGGATTTCCTGCGGAAATCCTTCAGCCCGGATGCACCAGTGCCGATTCGAGGTGACCGATTCCTCGATCGGCAGGCCTCGATATCCGCGATCCATCCGGGCTTAGAACAGCCCGACGACCTTGCCCTCGTCGGTGAGATCGATCTTTTCCGCCGAGGGCACCTTGGGCAGGCCGGGCATGGTCATGATGTCGCCGCAGATCATGACGACGAACTCCGCGCCCGCCGCCAGCCGCACTTCGCGCACGTTGACCATGTGACCGGACGGCGCGTTGCGCAACGCCGCGTCCGAGGAAAACGAATACTGGGTCTTCGCCACGCATACCGGGTAATGGCCGTAGCCGTCGTCCTGGAATT
>CAZQJF010000162.1:0-6784 GCA_964593735.1 uncultured Streptomycetaceae bacterium
GTTGGCGGCCACGGCGCTGGTGCTCGCGCTGGCGCCGGTTTGCGCCGCGGAAACCTATCGCGCCGATCCCTCCAACTATCTGTCGCTGCTGAAACGGCTGCGCCCGGGGGATCGAATGACGCTCGCCGCAGGCGAGTACCGCGAGGGCCTGCCGCTGCACCGGCTTAACGGCGCTCCCCGGAAACCCATCGTCATATCGGGGCCGGCACGGGGAGAGCCGGCCAGGTTCCTCGCCCGCCCTGGCGCCCATACGGTGAGCATCGTCGATTCGAGCTACGTCACGCTGAGCCGACTCGTACTGGACGGGCAGGGCCTGCCGGTGGATGCGGTCAAAGCAGAAGGCCACGCGGCGTGGGCGCATCACATCACGCTCGAAAAGCTGCGCATCGTGAACCATCATGCCGGCCAGCAAAACGTGGGGATTTCCAGCAAGTGCCCCGCCTGGAACTGGGTAATCCGTGACAACGTGATCGAGGGCATCGGAACCGGCATGTATCTCGGCCAGTCGGACGGCACTGCACCCTTCGTCGCGGGCCTCATCGAGCGCAACGTGATCGCCGACACCACGGGCTACAACCTGCAGATCAAGCACCAGCGCCCGCGCCCGCAGATCGAGGGCATGCCCGGGGAGCCCAGCGTCACGATCATCCGTCACAACGTGTTCACGAAGTCCGGCAACAGCTCAGTCGGCAAGCTGGCGCGGCCCAATCTGCTGGTGGGGCACTGGCCGAAGTCCGGACCCGGCGCCGGGGACACCTACGCCATCTACGGAAACTTTTTCTATGAGAATCCGACCGAGGCGTTGTTTCAGGGGGAGGGGAATTTCGCGTTCTACGCGAACGTGCTGGTGACAACCACCGGCGACGCGATCAACGTGCAACCCCACAACGACGTGCCGCGCCGGGTCGACATTTTCCGCAACACCGTGCTCGCGGCGAAGAGCGGTATCCTGGTCACCGGCGGCCATCCGGAGCACACCCAGCGGGTGGCGGCCAACGCTGTTTTCGCGGGCACTCCGATCACGGGCGGCCGGCAGCACGCCAACCGGACCGGCACGCTCGCGGAAGCGTCGGATCACCTGGCGGCGCCGTTCGCATCGCCTGGCCGGCTCGACCTTGCCCCGCAGCGGGGCAAACTGACGATCGCGCCCGCCGACTTCCTGCCGGCGGAGCCGTTGCCGGACTTGCGCCGCGATTTTAACGGCCGTAACTACCGGCGGCCGCTCGCGGGGGCGTACGCCGGCCACTTGGGGGCCGAGCCCCTGCGCATCGCGCCGAGGGCCGGGATTCCGCAATAAGACGCAGCGGCGTCTGCCGTGCGTGTTCGTTATCCTCGATTGCTGCCTCGAAGGGGGAGTGAAGATACGTGCTCCTATCGAGCGTGCACAAAATGCTTGACGACGCTCGACCCTCACCCCCGGCCCCTCTCCCGAAGGAGAGGGGAGATTTCAGGGGTAAATGGCTTGTCAACCATTTACCGAACACTCAATAAGCTCGGGACCTGGATCCGGATGCATCAGACGGATTCATTCCGCGAAGCGGTCTAACGGGCACGAATCTCGCGCCAGCCGCGATAACCAGCACGCCCGCAAGCTGCACGACACTCCACCGCAGGAACAGCACGTCCGGGCCGATCAGATTCCTGCGGTCCGGCCCCAGCAAAAACTGGGCGCCGGAAAACACCGAACCGTACTTCTGCACATGTTGTTCCAGGCCCTGATTGAGCAGCCACCAGCCCACGGGCACGAGGACGAGCGAGACGAGAGCCCCCGCCGCGATCCATGCAAGCGTCAGCGGCATGCGCGCGAGGAGGACCGCGTTGATGCAAATCATTGCAAGCAGTATGTACAGGTAACCGCCGCCGCCCCATCCCCACGGCCCGTCCCTGGCGATGAGTTCGTTCAAGTTGTCGGTGGAGGACCAATCGAAAGCGATGCCTTTGCAGAGCCACAGCCACAGCAGGGCGGATACCGCGAGTGGTGCAGCGTTTCTGAGATGAATGCGACCTCGCGCGCGCATGTCGAGGGCGCAGAACAGCAGCGCGAGAAATGTCACCATCGGCCCGTAAAGCGCTGCGTAACGCACCGGTCGCTCGAAAAAAGCCACCAGCGGGGGCGAATCGACAAACAGGAACAGGTTTCGCGCCCATTCTCCCCAGATGCTCTTGTTGATCACGAACCAGTACAGGTTGTTGGAGCCCGCGATATCCCCGATGCTTTCCTGCGTTACGCTCGCGTTGAGCAGCAACAGGCTGACTATGCCGGCGCCGAAGGCGAGCAGCGGCAGGGCGAGGTAGGGCCGCGCATTTACTGCGGCGTAATGCCCGGCAAGGCGGGCGCCTGCCCCGATCCAGAGCAGGGCGAACGCGAATATCATGAGAAACGGGAATTCCCCGTTGCCGAGAAAGAGTTCGCGCACGTTGTAGGGGATCTGCGGCAGCCGCAGCACCATGCTGAAAGCGCCAGCCATCACCACGCAGGCCACGCCGAGCTTCAGCGCCCCGGCTGTGGCATTGAAAGGCGCCGGAGCGCGGGGATTGGCGAGCCGGGACATTGCCACCGCCTCCGGCGGCGCGGAGGCGGAGAGTTTTTCAGAATCTCGCGTTCTTGACACAGGGGGCATGAAACGCAGTCCCTGGCCGGCCAGCAATGCGAGGAGCGGCACCGTGACGTCGGGAGTTCGTCCCACCAGGTAGATCTGTATTGCCTCGAATACGGTGACCAGAACGGCGAGAGCAATACTGCCGGGCACCGGCGAGAGGCCGTTCATTCGGATGACCGCCAGGATACCGGTGAAAAAAAACAGGTTCGCTGCCAGCGTCTTGCTATTTGCCAGCATCGATCCCCTCAGCAAGCCCGCAAACGGCACCAGGTTAAACGGCTCCGGCGTGTCGCGTATCGCAAACGGCATCAGCGCGCCTGCGGCGTATGCCGTAAAAAGCAGGAACAGGACCGCCGCGCCGCGTTGTGCCTGCGGCCGGCGACCCAGCCACCACCAGCCTGCACAACCCAGCCCGAGGCCGAGCAGGGTGGAGACATCCAGCACGTTCCCCACGATCAATACTTTGCCGGCGGCGATTCCGGCTGCCATGACGAGCGAACCGCGCAATGCCCGCGCATCCCCGAGCACCATGGCGAGCGCCCATGCAGCCGTCACCGTGCCGGCTGCATGAAACATCACCTTTTCAGGCGCGACTGCGCCGTGGAGCACCGCCTTCACGCTGTTCTTGATGGCCTGCAGATCGAGGGACGGAACGAACGGCAACAGCTCCGCGGCGAGCCAGAGCACGATCAGCGCGGCCGGAATCGCATAGGCGTCCCGCCACGCCAGGGGATGCAATTTCAGGTGCGGCTTCAGCGACCGGGCGATGAGGATACCCAGCCCGGCGCCCAGCATGTTCCAGACGACGTCGGCCAGCGCCGGGGTACGCGGCGGAAAATAGATCTGCGCGGCTTGCAGCGTGGTCGCCAGCGCCAGACTGACGAGCACGATCGTCGAGACGCACGGGGTGGAACCGGCGCGGCCCGGACCCGCGAACACGCCGGCGAATCCGAACGGCAGGAACAACGCGAAATTGCCGAGCGCGTCGCCGCGCGACGTGAAGGGCGTCCAGTCGAAGAACAGCTTTTCCCACGCGGCCGCGTGCGACACCGGCCAGACGAAATTAAACGGGTACAGCGACCCGTACGTGATCAGCGCCGCGATCACCGCCAGTATTCTGATTCTCATTCGATCTCGGGTTCGATCTGGTCCGGGGCCATCTGCGTTACCATTATGGCCGAGGCAACGCGGCTCAGCCATCGACGCAAAGTCGATGTCGCGCGCATGCCCGCCATCCTGGTGGCCGTGCGCCGCCTGCATGTATTGCCGGCCGAACGGCCGGCCGCCCGGCGCGAACGCGGAGACGAAGATGCTCTCGATAGTCATCCCCGTTTACAACGAAGAGGAAAACGTGTTTCCTCTTTACGAACGCGTGACCGAGGCCCTGCAGCGACAGGCGGCGGATTACGAGGTGATCGTCGTCAACGACGGAAGCACCGATCGGACCGAAGCCAACCTGAGCGCCGTTGCCGGCCGGGATTCCCGGTTCAAGGTCGTGAACTTCCGGCGCAACTTCGGCCAGACGGCCGCCATGATGGCGGGCATCGATTTCGCGTCCGGCGATATCATCGTCGGTCTCGACGGCGACCTTCAGAACGATCCCATGGACATACCCGTGCTCGTCGCGAAGCTCGCGGAGGGCTACGACGTTGTATCGGGCTGGCGGCGTGCCCGCAAGGATGGCGCCGTCGGACGTAACCTGCCATCGCGGATGGCGAATTGGCTGATTTCCAGGATTTCCGGAGTGCCTCTGCACGATTACGGCTGCACCCTCAAGGCTTACAAGAAAGAGGTCGTCAAGGGCGTCAGGCTCTACGGGGAAATGCACCGCTTCATACCCATCTATGCCAACTGGCAGGGCGGCAGGGTCACCGAGATCCCGGTCAACCATTTCCCCCGCCTGCACGGCCGCTCGAAGTACGGCCTGGAGCGGATCGTCAAGGTGCTGCTGGACCTGGTCGTCGTCAAGTTTCTCTCGAGCTACGCCAACAAGCCGATCTATGTATTCGGCGGGTTCGGGCTCATGAGCATCGGGGTTTCCCTGCTCTCGGGCCTGTGGGCCCTCTATCTCAAGTTTTTCGAGGACACATCGTTCGTTTCGACGCCGCTGCCGCTGCTCGTCGCCCTGGCGTTCATCACCGGCATCATGAGCATCCTGATGGGTCTCATTGCCGAAATCATCATGCGCACCTGGTACGAGTCGCAGGGCAAAGAGGTGTACCTCGTGAAAGACACGCTCAATCTGCCCGGCGACAACCAGCCTTCTTGAAATTTCTGTGTTTACCTGTGGCTCCCTTTGTGTTCTTTTCCTGAGATGAGCTGGTAGCGATGTGCGGCATTGCCGGCTTCGTCGGGCCGGGAGACGAGAAAACCCTGCAGGCGATGAGCGACGCGCTGATCCACCGCGGGCCCGATGGATCGGGGACGTTCATCGACCCGGCATACCGGGTGTTTCTGGCGCACCGCCGCCTGGCCATCCTGGACATCGCCGGCGGCGATCAGCCGATGTGGAACGAGGACGGGCGCGTCGGGGTCATCTTCAACGGCGAGATCTACAATCATTCCGAGCTGAGGCGCGATCTGGTTGCCCGGGGGCACGTATTCAGGTCCGACCACTCCGATACCGAAGTGCTGGTGCACGGTTACGAGGAATGGGGGATGGACCTGCCACTGCGGATAAACGGAATGTTCGCGTTCGCCATCTACGATCGCATCCGGCAAAAGCTGTTCCTCGCCCGCGATCGTTTCGGCAAGAAGCCCCTGTATTACACGGCCCGCCCGGGGTTGTTCGCGTTTGCCTCCGAGTTGAGCGCATTGATCAGGCATCCCGGCGTGGGCACCGAGATCGACGAGCGGGCATTGAGGAAGTATTTCGCTTACGGCTTCATACCCGCTCCGGGCGCGCTCTACAAGGGCGTTGCCAAGCTGCCCGGCGGCCATAGCATGAGCTACGACGTGGCGAGCGGCGCCGTATCGACGGCCCGCTACTGGCAGTTCACGATCGAGCCGCCGGACCGCGTCCCGCCGGAACCCGAACTTGTCTGGGGGGAAGAGTTGCGCAGCCTCCTGTCGCAGGCAGTCGGGCGCAGGCTGATGAGCGACGTGCCGCTCGGCGTATTCCTGAGCGGCGGCATCGATTCGAGCGCCGTGCTGGCGTTCGCCACCCGTCACGCGCCGCCTGGGCAGGTCGCGACGTTCTCGATCGGTTTTGACGATGAGTCGTTCGACGAATCGGTGTACGCCAGGCGCGTCGCCGCCTTGTTCGGCAGTGCCCACAACCACCAGATGCTGAGCCTGGAGCGCGCGCGCGAGCTGATACCCCAGGTGCTCTCCCGGCTCGATGAGCCCATGGGCGACAGTTCCATCCTGCCCGCCTATCTGTTGTGCAGGTTTGCCAGGGAGCGGGTGACCGTGGCGCTGGGCGGCGATGGCGGCGACGAATTGTTTGCCGGGTACGATCCGTTCCGGGCCCTCGGGCCCGCTGCGTGGTATCGCCGGCTCGTGCCCGCGTGGGCGCACAGGGGACTGCGCTCGCTCGCTGAACTGCTACCCGTGTCCGAGCGCAACATGAGCCTGGAGTTCAAGGTCAAACGCGGGCTGCGCGGCGTTTCCTACCCGGAGTCGGCGTGGAACCCTGCCTGGCTGGGGGCCCTCGATCCATCCGAATTGGGGGACTTGTTTCGACAGCCGGTGCACCACGAGGACGTGTTCGACGAAGCGATCGCCGCCTGGAACGGTTCGGCTGCGGACAACCCGGTCGACAAGACGCTCGAGTTCTACACCCGGTTTTACCTGCAGGACGACATATTGACGAAGATCGACCGTGCCTCGATGATGGTCTCGCTCGAGGTCCGCGCGCCGTTTCTCGACAACGATGTCGTGGAGTTCGCGCGCAGGATCCCGCACGAGTACAAGATTCGCAACGGCCGGACCAAGTATCTGCTCAAGAGCGCAATGAAAGGCGTATTGCCGCACGACATCATCCACCGGAAAAAAAAGGGTTTCGGCGTGCCTCTGGCGCGCTGGCTGAAGGATTTTCGCGCACCGGATGTGGCGCTGCATGTTCCCGCGGCCGACGCGGACTGGGTCGATCGAAAATGGCGCGAGCACCGGGCCGGCAAATCCGACCACCGCCTGTTCCTGTGGTGCTGGATCGTGCTGCAGTACCACCTCCGCAATGTCGC
>CAZQJF010000163.1:0-6770 GCA_964593735.1 uncultured Streptomycetaceae bacterium
AGGCGCCGGCGGGCAACGCGTTCACGCCGCCTGCGCCCGCTGCCGGCGGCGGGAGCAGAAGCAAGCTCGATATTCTCCTCGTGGAGGACAACGCGGCGAACCAGTTGCTGGCGCGGCGCATCCTGGAGAAGAGCGGCCATAGCGTGATGGTGGCGGACGACGGCGCGGCGGCGCTGGAGATACTCGGCAGCCAGCGGTTCGATCTCATTCTGATGGACGTGCAGATGCCGAGGATGGACGGGATCGCAACGACCGCAGCCATCCGCAATCGGGAGCGGGAAACCGGCGGTCACATACCGATCATCGCGCTCACTGCCCACGCCATGAGCGGGGACCGGGAGCGCTGCCTGCGCGCGGGAATGGACGGCTATCTCGTCAAGCCGATCCGGCCCGCGGCCCTGATCGAGGTCATCGAGCAGTTCCGGCGGGAGCCGGACGCCCCCATGGGGCGGATTGCGGCGGATTCTCCCGCCGAACCCGTGGTCTCGCAAGCGCCTTCGGAACCTCAGATCCTCGATCAGCGCGCGTTGATGGAGCGCGTCGAAGGCGACATGGAATTCCTGGCCGAATTGACCCGATTGTTCGTGAGAGACTGCGGCAAGGCCATGGCGGGCACGCGCGAGGCGATTGTCCGCCGCAACGTCTCCGAGCTGCGTGTCGCCCTGCACACGCTGCGCGGGATGCTCCTCAACCTCGCGGCGAGCTCCGCTCTGGAGGTCGCCGGGATGCTGCAGGAAATAGACCTGGAAACCGAACCGTCCAAGGCGGAAGAGCTCTACGCGATGCTCGAGGACGAAGTGCGCTCGCTCAGGGCGAAACTGGCGGATGTCAGCGGCCAGCTGGCTGCATGAAAGGGAGGCGACCGTGGTGACCGGATACAACAGGATAGTGGTCAAGGTAGACCCGGTGCTCCGGGATCTCGTCCCCGTTTACCTCTCGAATCGCCGGGAAGACATCGATGTGATCAAGGCGGCCCTCGACCGCGGCGATTTCGGGACAATATCCAGGATCGGCCACAACATGCGCGGCTCGGGTTCGAGCTTCGGGTTCGACGGGATGAGCGAGATCGGGACCGGGCTCGAGTCTGCCGCGAAGGCGGGAAAGCGCGTGGAGAGCGCGCGTCTGGTGCGCGTGCTCGAGGACTACCTCTCCCGCATCGATCTGATGGTCCCCGAGCGCGAGCTGCCCGGGCCGGAGGCTGAGCCTGGTGGGCGGCCTGCCGCTCAGGTCGTTGCCGGCCGACCCGCGGGCCGCGAAGCGCCCTCCGGCAGCGGCGCAGAGGTCCTGGTGGTAGACGACCAGGAGATGAATGCCGCGATCATCAGCCGCTACCTGACGAAGGAAGGATACAATGTCAGTTACCTCGCGAGCGGCGACGCAGCGTTGGCCGCGCTGGACGGAGGTCTGAGGCCCGCGCTGATACTGCTGGATGTCATCATGGATGGCACGGACGGTTTCGAGGTCTGCCGCAGGATCAAGGCGAATCCCGCGACGTGCAGCATCCCGGTCGTGCTGGTCACGAGCTTCGATAGCCGGCGCGAATTCATTCAGGGATGGGCTTCGGGGGCCGACGATGTCCTGGCCAAGCCGGTTCAACGCAACGAGCTCGTGATGCGGGCGCGTTCGCTGGTGGATCCGGGCGCGACCGGGCAGGTGCTTGAAGATCAGATATCCGAACGCTCGCATGGTTAACGGACGCCCAACGCGCTGGCAGATTACGATCGAGCGAGCCGATCACCTCGGCGCCGGGTACCCCGCCGGCACGCAGGAGTTCACCCGTGAATGAACCGCTGCGTCCCCGGATCGGCATGCGCAGGAAGATCCTCGTGGTGGACGACGACCCCGATCTGCGCGCCCTCAGGAAGCTGTGGCTGCAGGCCGAGGGTTATGAGGTAGCCGAGGTAAGCGACGGCGTCGTCACCCTGGAAGCCATGGCCGCAATCGGGCCCGATCTCGTCATCCTGGACCTGCTCATGCCGAATATCTCGGGCGAAACGGTGCTCAGGCAGATCCGCGACGATCCCGCCTACGAGCGGGTAAAAATCATCGTCAGCAGCGCGAAAAACTTCGAATCCGACCACAGGATGTGCCTGGAGCTGGGAGCGGATGCGTACCTGGCCAAGCCGGTGGACAACAACGCGTTGAACGCGACGATCCGCAGGTTGCTGCAGGAAGAGGTCACGGTGAAATTCTGGGGCACGCGCGGCAGCATTGCGCGGCCGGGCCGCGACACGCTCAAGTTTGGCGGTAACACGCCGTGCGTTACGCTCGAAATGAGCCGGGACCGCACATTCATATTCGATGCCGGCACCGGGATCGTCGACTTCGGCCGGACGCTCGCCGGCAAGGGCAGTCATTACAAATTCAACCTGTTCATTTCCCATCCGCACTGGGATCACATCCAGGGATTGCCGTTTTTCCAGCCGCTTTACCGTCAGGGCAACGAGATGGTGATCCACGGCACCGCCCACGGGAAGCTGAGCCTGCGCGAGGTGATCAGCGGGCAGATGAACAACCTGTACTTTCCCGTGACCATCAAGGAGTACGCCTCGCGCGTCTATTTCGTCGAGTTGGGAGAAGGCGACCACGAGATCGAGCATCTGCAGGTCAGCACCATCGGCCTGAACCATCCTGGCGCGACACTGGGCTATCGCGTGCTGAGCGATAACGGAAAAAAGGTGGCCTACATCACGGATCACGAGATCTGTCCCGACGGCGACGCTTACAACCGGGGGCGGCTCGTCGCGTTTCTGAAGGGAGTCGACGTGCTCATCCACGATGCGACCTATTTCGACGAAGAATATCCGTCCCGCGTGGGCTGGGGGCACTCGGCGTTGTCGGAGGTCCTGAAGCTGGCCGGCGATGCGCAGGTGAGCAACCTGTACCTGTTCCACCACGACCCCGCCCATGACGATGAGGCGGTGGAGCGCAAAGAGGCGTTCGCCAGGCGCTATTTCGAAGAGCGCTCCATGGACGTCACGTGTTTTGCCGCCAGGGAGGGGACGGCTATCGTCCTCTAAGGAGCATCTGAATCTGTCATCCTCGCGGAATGCGGGGAGCAGCGAACTGAATTGACTGGGTTCCCGCCTGCGCGGGAATGACGCAAAAAAAAGCCCGCAGGAGTGCCTCTGCGGTGAGAGTGGTTCGTCTCACGCGGTGTAGCCGAGGTAGTAATTCTTTACCAGATCGTTCCGCTCGAGCTCGGCGACGGTCTTCCCTTCGAACACGATTTCGCCGTGCACGATGATATAGCCGCGGTCGGCGATACGGATGGCCTGGTGGAAATTCTGCTCGGCCATCAGCACGGTGAGGCCGTAGCGTTCCTTCAGCTCCTTGATCTTCGTGATGGTATGCGACACGAGGATGGGCGCGAGTCCCACCGACGGCTCATCGACGACCAGCAGCCTGGGGGAGGACATGAGGGCGCGGGCGATCGCGAGCATCTGCTGCTGTCCGCCCGAGAGAGAGCCGGCCAGCTGCCGCCGGCGCTCGCGGAGCAGGGGAAAAATTTCGTAGCAGTACGCCGCGTTCGTTTCCATCCGCGCGCGGGCGTACGGCCGGAACGCCCCAAGCAACAGGTTCTCCTCCACCGTGAGCCGCGGAAACAAACGCCGGCCCTCCGGCACCATGGTGACGCCGAGGTTCACGATCTCCTCGGTGGAGAGGCGCGTCAGATCGTGCAGCACGCCGTCGATGGTCAGAATTACGGAGCCCTGCGTGGGGCGCACCATTCCCATGACGCATTTGAGGAGCGTGCTCTTGCCGTTGCCGTTGGTGCCGAGCAGCGTGACGGTCTCACCCTGGCCCACGGCGATGGAGACGCCGTGCAGCGCGCGAACCGCGCCGTAGCCGGCGGAGACGTTGTCGATTCGCAGTTCCAGGCTCATCGGAAAAGGCGGCCCGTTACTCGTGGCTCGTCATTCGTCACCCGGCGGCTTGCGCCGGATCGTCCTGAACCGAGCCACGAGAAACGAGCCACTCGTTTCATGCTCCAAGGTACGCTCTCTGCACGTCGGCATTGGCGACAATCGAGGCCGGCGTCCCTTCGCAGATGATCTTTCCCGCATCGAGGCAGATCACTCTCTGGGAGAAGCGCATCACCGCCTGCATGATGTGCTCGATCATGATGATCGTGATGCCCGATTCGTTGAGCTTGAACAGGATCCCGAGCACCTCGCCCACCTCGTTGGACGCCAGCCCGGCCAGGGCCTCGTCGGAAATCAGCAGGCGCGGCCGCGCGGCCATGGCGCGGGCAAGCTCCAGCTTGCGCAGCTCGACCTGCGACAGCCGGTTCGACGGTGTACGGGCCTTGTCGGCCAGCCCGATGTCGGCCAGGATCTGCATCGCTTCGCCGGCGGTATCCGCCTTGCGCAGCGAGCGCCGGTGCACGACGAATTCCAGCGGCACGACCAGGTTCTCCAGCACCGTCATGCTCGAGAAGGGGCGCGGGATCTGGAAACTGCGCGCGATGCCGCGCCGGGTGCGCTGGTACGCGGGCAGCGCCGAGATCTCCTCGCCGGCGAAAGCAATCGAGCCGCTTTCGTGACGCAACGCGCCCGAGACGCAATTGATCAGCGTCGTCTTGCCCGAGCCGTTGGGGCCGATCAGGCCGAGCCGCTCTCCCGGCCGCACCACGAGATCGACGCTTTCAAGCGCGGTAAAGCCGCCGAAGCGCTTGGTCACGCCTCGTACTTCGAGAAGGGCAGTGGTACTCATCACTGGTTCTTGCGCCGCCGCCAGGCGTCCACCCAGCCCATGATGCCGTTTGGCGCGAGCGTGACGAACAGCACGAGCAGCACCCCGACGATGAGCAGGTTCCATGCCGATGAGATCGTGACCTGCACCAGCTGCTGCACCGTGCCGAGCAGGACCGCCCCGATGAGGGGGCCCATCCACGTCATCATGCCGCCGATCAGCGGCATCGCGATGCTGTTCACCGCGTACGACAGGCTGAATGCGGAGGAAGGCTCGATGTAGGAAAGATAGTAAGGGAACGTCGTGCCCGCCATGCCCATCAGCGCTCCGCTCACGGTGGCGGAGAAGATCTTGAGTCTCAGCGTCGGCACGCCCGCGGACTCGGCGGCGAGCTCATCGTCGCGGATCGCCGCGAGCCCGCGCCCTATGGCGGAGGTCTCGATCGCACGGGCGACGACCAGGGCGGCGGCGGCCATCAGCAGCTGGATCGCGAAGAGCAGGTGGATGTAGCGCTTGAGCCCGAAGGGTACTTCGGTGGGCTGGATGACGTACGCGCCGCGCGCGCCGCCGACGTAGTCCCAGTTTACGACGAAGGTGAAAAGCACCACCGCCAGCGCGAGCGAGGCGATCGCGAAGAACACCCCCCGCAGCCGCAGGGTGAGATAGCCAAGCCCGAGGCCGGCCAGCCCGGCGACAGCGGTTCCCGCCGGCACCGTGACGAGCAGCGGCAGTTTCGCCGCATAGTAGAGCGCGACCGTCGTATAGGCGCCGATCGCGAAGAACGCGGCCGAGCCGAAGTTCACATAGCCGGTGTAGCCGCCAAGGATATTCCACGCCGTGGCGAGGATCACGTACAGCAGCACCGTGTACGCCGCGGAGAAGAAGAACTCGTTGGGAATGAGCTGGCTCGCCGCCGCCATCGTCAGCGCGATCGCGAAGGCGACGACGGCGAACGTGCCATTGCGCATCGGCCGCTTCATTGTTTCCTTCGTCTCCCGCTCATCTTCCGCTCATCGTCCACTCATCGTCCAAACAGTCCCGCGGGCCTGAACGCAAGGGTGAAGAGCAGCAATCCGAAGGAAACCGCGGGCGCCCATGACGGGCCGAAGAAAGTGGACGTGAACGACTCGGCGAGCCCCAGCACGAATGCGCCGAGCAGCGTTCCCCAGATCGAGCCCATGCCGCCGAGGACGCAAACCGCGAAGACGAGACCGATGTACTCGCGTCCGATCGACGGCTCCACCGGCTGGATGATGATGAGGAAGGCGCCCGCAACGCCGGCGGTGGCGATCGAAAGCCCGAAGGCGCGTTCCTTGACCCGGACCGGGTTGACGCCCATCAGCCGCAGCGCGAGCTGGTCCTGCGCCACGGCGAGCACGGCGCGCCCGAAGAAGGTGTGGGTCAGGAAGAGCTGGATGCCCACGACCATCACCATCGACATCAGGAACGGCACGACGAGGCGCAGGGGGAAGTCGACCACCCCCAGCCGCCAGGTCGTGTCGGCGTAGGCGGTATTCACGGTGCGGTAGTCAACGCCGAACACGAGTATCAGCACGACTTCGGTGATGAACAGGATGCCGAAGAAAAACGCGAGCCCGCGCAGCGACTCCTGCCCGCGCATCTCGAAGCACAGATAGTAGACGCGGTAGAGAGCCATTCCGAGCAGGAAGAACAGCGGCGAGAGGGCGACCGCGATCAGGATCGGGTCGAAGCCGTACTGGCTGTTGACGATATAGGCGATATAGGAGCCGAGAATGATGAATGCCGGGTGGGCGATGTTCACCACGTCCAGCATCCCGAACGAGATCGAGACGCCGACGCTGACGGCCGCATAGAAGCCGCCGAGCAACAGCCCGGCAATGATGGCGTTGAGCAGCAACGCCGTCGATATTTCCATGTCGCTAAGTAACCTCTGAAAAACCTGCTTGGCGCCCCGCGCCGAGGAGGTTTTTCAGCTGAGATTGGGATTCGAAAGAGGCCTCAGTGAACAATGAGGGCCCCTTTTCCAGAGCTTCCCTCCCTAAGAGCGCCTAACAAAATGACGCCTCTTCCCTCATCCCAACCCTTCTCCCGGG
>CAZQJF010000164.1:0-6751 GCA_964593735.1 uncultured Streptomycetaceae bacterium
ATAGGTACCCATGTTCTGTATGCCGTTCTCGGGATCGCGCGTAATGCACAGCGTGGCCGTCAGGTACGGCGCGGCATCGAAGCCCGGGGTCGAGATCGGCACCGGCAGGCGCGCGAGCCCCCCGCCGGGTTCGCGCAGCGCCTCGCCGGTGATCACCACCTGCTGGCAAGCGGGCGTATCGACCCTGACCGGCGGGATCGGGTTCGCGATGGCGCGCATCCACGTCGCACCGATCTCTTCGACCGGCTGACCCATGCCGATGGCGTAGATGCGCGGTGAGGATGCGTACGCGCCGATCGCCACCGGAATGTCGAAGCGGCGGCCCTTGCCGTCCACGACGTTGGTGAACAGGAACGCGCGGCGCTGGTCTTCCGGTATGCCCCCCACGAACTGCCAGCGCACGAGCGGTTGCAGCTCGGTGTCCTTGTTGATCGGACGGTCGACGCGCACGAGCAGCCCTTGCGCCTCGAGGTCCGCGAGGTGCTCCTGGAAATCGAGCCGGGGCCGCGTGCCTGCCGGCGGCTGCGCAAGGCGTCTTCGTTCGATATCGTCCGGCATGTTTGCTTCCCTTTCGGTTTCAAGATCATTTCAGCCATGGAAACACTCTAGTTACTGAAAGCGGCGCTCTTCATGACCTGGCTCATCCTGGCCATGTCGGACTTGAGGAAAGCGGCGAATTCCTCGGGAGTATTGCCCACGATCTCCACGCCCGAGTTGGCGAGCACCTGCGGATTGACGCCCCTCAGGCCCTGCACGATCTCCCGGTTGAGCAGCCCTACGACGGCCGCAGCGGTCTTCTTGGGCACGAAGAACCCTATCGTCGCCTGAGCTTCGAACCCGGGCAGTGTCTCCGCGACCGCGGGCAAATCGGGGAACATCCGGGAGCGTTCCGGCGTGGACACGGCCAGGGCCCGCACCTTGCCCTGCTTGACGAGCGGGATGGTAGGCCCCAGCGCACCGAACATAAGCTGCACCTCGCCGGTCAGGAGGCCGATCATGGACGGACCGGAGCCCTTGTAGCGGACGCGAACGATGTTCACGCCCGCCAGGTACTTGAACAGCTCCCCCGCGACGTGCGGCGTGGAACCGCCTCCGCCCGCGCTGTAGTTGAGGTCTCCCGGTCTCGCCTTGGCGAGGGCGATCAGCTCCTTGACGGACTTGACCGGCAGCGAGGGATGCACGACGAGCAGGTTGGGCGAGGTCATTGCCAGGGTGATCGGCGCGAGATCGCCCACCGGATCCCAATTCACCTTCGTGAACAGGGGCTGCAGCCAGGCGTACGCGCCGTAGAACAACAGCGTATACCCGTCCGGCTGCACCTCCTTTGCCACGTGCTCGACCGCGATGCTGCCGCGATTCTCCACTATCACCCGCTGGCCGAGGCGCGGCGTGAGCTCCTGCGCGACCAGGCGCGCGCCCCAGTCATGATTGCTCCCGGGTGTCGCCGTGACGATGCGCACGACCCGGTTCGGATACTTGTCCTGGCCGGATGCAGCTCCCGCGCTCAGGATCAGCGCGCCGGCCAGGAATAGACCAATCATCTTACGTGGTAGCAACATCACCCTTCCAGTTAAGAGCGTCACTCTATCATTATCACCAGTGCGTGGCCGGAGAAGGAGTGGCTCGTGGCTCGTGGCTCGTTGCTTGTCTCTGTAAGGTGCTACTTCATCCCTCATCCCTCATCCTTCCGCCGTGTTTCTCCGTGTCAGTCGAGAAACACGGCGTACTCGTCCACCCCTATCCGCGGCGGCTGGAAGGTGTTGATGATCGCTTCGGGATCGGCATAGCCCATCGCCATGCCGCAGATGACGATCCAGTCGCCGGCGATCCCGAGCTCGCGCCGGACGATGTCGGGGTAGCTCGCGATGGCGGCCTCCGCGCAGGTGTGCAGTCCGCGCGCGCGGGCGGCGAGCATGATGGTCTGCAGGAACATCCCGTAGTCCAGCCAGCTCCCCCTCTCGAGCCGGCGTTCGATCGTGTAGATGAGCCCGACCGGCGCGCCGAAGAAGTCGTAGTTCGTCGCGCGGTAGGCCTTCGACTTCGCGTGATCGCCGCGGGCGATATCGAGCGTCCCGTAGAGCCCCCACCCGCACTGCCGCCGCCGCGCCAGGTACGGCTCGTAGACCGGATCGGTGTAGTAGTCGTAGTCCCGGCGGTGCCCCGGCTCGTCGTTCTCGAATGCCTGCCGGATCGCCGTGCCGACGCGCGCAAGCGTCGCCCCGGTCATGACGTGCACCCGCCACGGCTGGATGTTGGAGCCGCTCGGCGCGTGGCGCCCCAGCGCGACGATCTCGCGCAGAATCGCCGGTGGCACCGGATCGGGCTTGTAAGCGCGGATGGAGCGGCGCGTGCGCGCTGCCGCGAATACATCCTGCGCAGGTTGGTACACCTGGTCATCCGGCATGCGAACCTTTCGCAATCAATGCGGTGAGTGGATTGTAGATGGAGACCGGAGACCAGGGATCCGAGCTAGGGACCAGCCCAAGAGCTATCTCAAAAACCACGATATGCGCGTCAGTCAAGGTCAGGAACAGACGGGATGACAGGATTTACAGGATGTCTAATAACCTGCCATCCTGTCTATCCTGTTAATCCTGTCGGTTCTCCGTTTTTGAGAAGGGTTCTGGTCTGCAGTGCGCTTGTCCCCGGGCCGCGGCACCGGCAAAATAGTGTCCCCATCGAAGGGGCGGCGCCCCGGCGATCCGAATCCGACTGGAGGAACTTCGAAATGACAGCGAAGGCAGAGCAGAAAGCCCCGGCCGCGTCAGCCGACGGCTACGACCACACGTTCAGGGCGATCCACGACCACGAGATCCCGTGGGAGAGCGACGACGTGCGCGGGCTGTTGACGCTGCCGCCCGGCGTGCAGGTCAAGGTGATGAACTACGACCCCAAGATGAAGCGGCTCGACATGAAGCAGCGGTTCCCGCCGGGATACGTGGAACCCGCGCATACGCACAAGAGCTGGCACTCCATCCTGGTGACCAAGGGGCGCATGTGCGTGGCCGGCAAGGACCTCCGCCCCGGCGACTACGTTTTCGGCTGGGACATCCCGCACGGTCCCTACGAGTATCCCGACGGCTGCGAGGTGTTCATCGTCTACATGGGCGACGCGTCGCACGTCTGGGAGAAGAGCGACCTGCTCGATCACAAGAACATTTGGAAGCCCGAAACCGACGAGGGCAAGAAGGGCGTCGACGAGCACATCAAGAAGCGCGAGGCCGGCAAGGTTTGAACGTGCGGCGATTGATGAGCGACCCGCCGCGCCTCGGCCGTGCCCAAACGCAAGAAACCTTCCGGCCAAGGGCAGCCGGTTCCACAAGGAGCGCGCGCGCCGGGTAGTGGCACCGTACCGCTGACATTGCCGCAAGCGATGCAACAAGTGGCAATCGCTTACCAACGCGGCGCCTGGTCTGAGGCGGAACGGCTGTGCCGGCTGGTACTGAGTTCGAAGCCGGACTATTTTGACGCGCTGCACGTGCTGGGCGTTATCGCGGCACAGACGCAACGAACGCACGAAGCCGTCGAGCTGCTTTCCAGAGCGGTTTCCATCGATCCGAACAGTGCGGTCGCGCACGGCAATCACGGCAACGCGCTGCTTCATCTCGGGCGCGCCGCGGAGGCGCTGGAGAGCTACGAGCGTGCCCTGAAGATCAATCCCGGCTCCGCGGAAACCTGCTTCAATCGCGGCAACGCGCTGCGTGATCTCAAGCGCCCCGAAGAGGCGCTGGAAAGCTTCGAACGTGCACTGAAGATCAAGCCCGACTACGCCGACGCCTGCAACAATCGCGGCACCGCGCTGCTCGATCTCAGGCGCCCGGGAGAGGCGCTGGCGAGCTTCGAACGTGCGTTGAAGATCAAGCCCGAGCTCGCCGCAGCCCACAACAATCGCGGCACCGCGCTGCTTGATCTCAAGCGGCCCGAAGAGGCACTGGCGAGCTGCGAGCTCGCGCTGAGGATCGCGCCCGGGCTCGCCGACGCCTGCAACAATCGCGGCAATGCGCTGCTTGGTCTCAAGCGCCCCGAGGAAGCACTGGCGAGCTACGAGCGCGCGCTGAAGATCAGGCCCGACTACGCCGACGCCTGCAACAACCACGGCAATGTGCTGCTCGATCTCAAGCGCCCCGAAGAGGCGCTGGCGAGCTACGAGCGCGCGCTGAAGCTCAAGCCCGATTGTGACTTCCTGTACGGTGCCTGGCTCGGCACCAGGTTGAGGCTCAGCGATTGGACGGATTTCCAGAGCGATATTTCCGTCCTGTTGAACAAGGTCGCCTGCGGTGAAAAGGCGGCTCAACCTTTCGACTTCCTCGCCCTGTCAAGTTCTTCGCCCTTGCAAAGAAAAGCCGCAGAAATCTGGGCGCGCGAAAAATTTCCCATGAGGGATGCGCTGCGAGAACATTCCAGGCGTTCCAGGCATGGAAAAATCCGCATTGGGTACTTTTCCGCGGACTATCACAATCATGCGACCATGTACCTGCTGGCGGAAGCGTTCGAGAAGCATGATAGATCGAAATTCGAGGTGATCGCTTTTTCGTTTGGCCCGAACAAGACCGACGAAATGAGGGAAAGAGTTACTGCAGCGTTCGACGAGTTTATTGAGGTACGAAACCGGTCCGATGAGGACGTCGCGCGGCTCTCGAGAGAGCTGGAAGTGGATATCGCAGTTGACTTGAAGGGTTACACGCAAGACAGCCGGCCCGGCATATTTGCTTCGCGAGCAGCCCCTCTACAGGTCAATTACCTGGGTTACCCCGGCACGATGGGCGTGGAATACATCGACTATATGATTGCAGATTCCACGCTGGTTCCCGAAGCAGAGCAGCACCACTATTCCGAGAAAATCGCGTACCTGCCGGACAGCTACCAGGCCAATGACACAAGGCGGCGCATTTCGGACAGAGCATTCACTCGCGAAGAATGTGGTTTGCCGAAAGCAGGCTTTGTGTTCTGCTGCTTCAACAGTAATTACAAGATCAGCCCCGCCACTTTTGACGGATGGATCCGGATACTGAAGCAGGTGGAAGGCAGCGTACTGTGGCTGCTGGAGGAGAATGCGAGAGCAGCCGGTAATCTGGCCAGGGAAGCGGGTCTGAGGGGGTGCAACCCGGAACGGCTTATCTTTGCGAAACGCCTGCCGCTGTCGGAGCACCTGGCAAGGTACCGGCTGGCTGATTTGTTCCTTGACACGCTTCCCTGCAATGCACACACGACGGCAAGCGATGCGCTGTGGGCCGGGCTGCCGGTGTTGACGTGCATGGACCAGGCATTTGCCAGCAGAGTGGCTGCAAGCCTGCTCAATGCGATTCGTTTACCCGAACTCGTCGCATCGACACAAGCGGGGTACGAGGCGCGCGCGATCGAACTTGCCACCAACCCGGAAAAGCTGGGGCAGATGGCGCAGAGGCTGGCGCACAACCGAGACACAACTCCTTTGTTCGACACGCCGCGTTTTATCAGGCATCTTGAACGTGCGTACACGGAGATGTACGAGCGGTATCAGGCGGACTTGCCGCCCGATCACATTCACGTCCGGTCCTGATGACGAGAGGGTGACGGGGCAGTCGGATCAGAGAACGGAACAAGGAGCGAACGCATGCTCGTCATGCCATCGAATGACGTCATCGGGGCGGAAATCCGCGCTGTAGACCTCGCTCAGCCGCTGTCGGCCGGAGATTTCGCCGGCATCGAGAGCGCATTCAATACTCACGCGGTCGTCTCGTTTCCGGAACAGCATCTCGAGGAAGAGCAGCTCATCGCCTTCGCGCGGCGCTTCGGCGAGGTGGAACGGATCTTTCTGGCGCAGTACTCGCATTCCCGCCATCCCGAGATCATGTACGTCTCGAACATAAAGGAGAACGGGCGCGACATCGGCCATGCGGACGCCGGCCGCGTGTGGCACACGGACATGTCGTACACGGCACGCCCGCCGCGGGCGACCTTGCTCTACGCGCTCGAGGTGCCGGTGGAGAACGGCATCGCGCTCGGGGATACCCACTTCGCGAGCGCCGCGGATGCGCACGACAGCCTGCCGCCGGAGACGCAACGCCGGATCGCGGGCCTGCGCGCAATACACCAGGTAGCCGGCCGCCGCGCCCGCACCGGTACCGGGCAGCAGGACCAGGCGCAGCGGCGCGAGCAGCCGGCGGTCGTGCACCCGGTCGCGCGCACCCATCCCCGCACGGGACGCAAGTGCCTTTACGTCAGCAAGGGCGAATGCGAAGGCATCGAGGGAATGGCGACGGACGAAGCGCTCGCCCTCATCGACGAGCTGGCGGAGCGCATCGTCGAGCCGCGCTTCCGCCACACGCACCGCTGGCGGGTGCGCGACCTTCTCATGTGGGACAACTGCGCCGTGCAGCACCTGGCGTCGTTCGACTACCGCTGGCCGGAGCACCGGCGCCTGATGCACCGGGTGACGGTAGGGGGCAGCGAGCCGGTGTAAGGATGAGGATGAGGTATGAGGGAATGAGCGGGGATTTCGACGTCGATTTCACGTCTAACCGTTTCTCTCCGCCCCGCTGCGCCAAATATTTAGAGCGCCTAACAAAATGACGCCTCTTCCCTCTTCCCTCTTCCCCAACCCTTCTCCCGGGGGGAGAAGGGCTTGCCTTCCCTCTCCCTCTGGGAGAGGGATTGAGGGTGAGGGAAAGAACCGCGCACTATAAGCTCCGCCGGTTCTCTTCTCTTCCTCCGCGCCTTGGCGGTTAATTTTTATGCCCTTCTTGGCGCCTTGGCGGTTCAATCGATTTCC
>CAZQJF010000165.1:0-5437 GCA_964593735.1 uncultured Streptomycetaceae bacterium
GCGGTTTTGCATTTAGCAGCGTGTCGGAACTTCAAGTCCGACAGGCTGCTAGGCCAGGGGCAGGTAAACACGCCGCCCCTCGCGGCTCGAGATGTGCACCGCTTCCGTGAACTCCATGTAGTGCACGGCGTCGGCGAACGACGTCCGCCGGATCTGCTCCTGCCCGCGGATCGCGCCGATGAATTCCTCTTCGACCCGCCAGCCGTACGTCTTGTCCTTCGGGATCTCGATCTGCTTCATCTCCTTGTCGCCGCGGCGGCCGCCCGAAAGCGCGTTGTCGCGCCCGCGCATCTCCAGGCGCAGCGTGCCCTCGCTGCCATAGACCCACACCTCGGGCCCGGGCATGAACCCGGCAACCGAGCTCCAGTGCAGTCGGGCGATCGCGCCGTTCTGCAGGTCGGCAAGTACCTCCACGTGATCCGGGACGCTCACTGCCCGGCGTTCCCCGCGTTCCGCGTCCATGCGGTACGGGACGGCGACCCGCGTCCGCGCCATTACGGCGGTTGCCGGTCCGAACCAGCGCGAGAGGCATTCGTACCAGATGCCCATCGACATGATGTTCATGCCTGAGTAATCGCGGTCCATCCGCCAGTGCATCGGTGCATCGCGGTTCAACCACCCGGTCGAGAGGCGCAGGTCGACGGCCTGCACCTCGCCGACGTAGCCGTCGGCCAGCAGGTGCATCACCATCGGGTCCGACGGGAACGTGGCGGGGCCGGGGACGACCTGCGTCACGAGATGCGGCCGTGCCCGGGAGGCCGCAAGCATCTGCCGCGCTTCGGCTGCATTCATCGCAATGCGCGCCTCGGTGAGGACGTGCTTCCCGGCCGCGAGAGCCGCCAGCGTCACCGTGCAGTGCATGTAGGGCCAGGTGCCGATGACCACCGCGTCGACCCCCGGGTCGTTCACAACCTCCTGCCAGCTGTCGTGCACGCGCTCGATGCCGAATTCCTGGGCCACGCGCTCCGACGAGACCCGCGAGCGGTTGGCGACCGCCTTGATCTCGACGCCCGCGATCTTCTTCAGCTTCGGGATGTGGTGCAGGCGCGTATTGGCGCCGGCGCCAACGACGCCGATGCGGATAATATCTGGCATAAGTGCTTTCTCCACGACCGGTCAAATGCTCCACGGAATGATAGCCGAGGTCGCGCTCAACTGCCACGAGGAGGATTCTATTGCAAGGCTGCGTGGATTGCCCTCCGCATCACTTCGTCAGCCTGTCAACCCTCACACGGAAACGAGGGAGGGGACGTCGCATCACGGCATTCGTTTCACTGCTTACGGATCACGGATCACGATTCACGGATCACGCATCTCTACTCTAGATCCCGATGGCAGCTTTCACCCGGCGGCTGGTCAGCGGTAGATCACGGATCCGCACGCCCGTCGCGTCGGCAATGGCGTTTGCAAGGGCGGCGGCCATCGGTCCCTGGGCGGCTTCACCGGTTCCGAGAAACGGTTGTCCCGGCCGGTTGATCACGTGCACCTCGACGCTGTCGGGCACGTTCTGGAAACGGAGGATGGGGTAGGTGGCCCAGTCGAGGCTGGTGATACGGGTATCGTTGAAGGTCACCGCCTCGTACAGCGTCCAGCTCATCGCCTGAAGGATGCCGCCCTCGGTCTGGTTGCGTATGCCGTCCGGGTTGACCGCTTCACCGCTGTCTATGGCGGCAACGGCGCGCAGGAGGCGGACGCGGCCGCTGTCGCGCTCGACCTGCACTTCGCACGCGATTGCGCAGTACGCCGCAAGATTCTTGTAGCGGGCAAACCCGAAGCCGCGCCCGCGCCCGCGCTGCCGCTGGTAACCGGGCCAGCCGAAGCGCTCCGCGGCGGTGCGTATGACGTCGGCGGCGCGGGAGTCCTCGAGGTGGCGCAGCCGGAATTCGACCGGATCGGCGCGCGCCGCCTGCGCCAACTCGTCCACGAAGCTCTCGATCGCGAAGACGTTGTGATAAGCGCCCAGCGCCCGCAGCGCGGAAACGCGCAGGGGCATGGCCGGGATGAAATGGTGGACTACCCGCACTTTTCCGAACTTGTAGAGCGGAATGGCGTTGCGATCGCCACCCCCGGTGGGCTGCGGAATCGGCTTGGGCGCCGGTTTCTCGAACGGCGTTTGCAGGTGCCAGGCGGGCGCCAGCTGCCCGGCCGGGCCGGGGCGCTCGTTGTGGGAGCTGCTCCACACTTCGTACTGCCAGTCGGTCACCTCGCCGCCGCTCGAGAGCCGGGCGCGCGCGCTCGACACCATGAGTGAGCCGTAGGGCTCCCACGCGTGCTCTTCCTCGCGCATCCATTGCACACGGACCGGGCGGCCGGGAAAGGCAACGGCGAGCAAAGCGGCATCGGCGCCCGCGTCATCGGCGCCATTGTGGCCGTAGCAGCCGGACCCCTCCAGGTGTATGCACCGCACCTGCTCCGCCGGCAGACGCAGCATCTCGGCGATCGCGCCGCGCAGCGGATAGACGCCCTGGCTGTGCGTCCAGACGGTCAGCGTTTCGTCCTTGTAGAGTCCCACCGCGCAGGAGGGGCCGATCGAGCCGTGCATCTGGTACGGACGGCGATACGTCGCCTCGATCACGCCGGCGCCGGGCGGCGTGGCGGGGCCGTCGGCGATGGTCGTGGCCTGCGCGGGCAGGCGCTGAAAGTAGGCGTACGGATCATCCGTCGGCGGCAGCGCAGGCTTCTCGTCCCACGTCGCCGCCCTGGCGAGCGCGCGCATGGCGGTCACCGCCTGGTACTCGCGCTCCGCGATCACGGCGAGGTAGCGGCCGTCCTTCACGACTTTCAGCACGCCGCGCATCTTTTCGATCCGGCCCGTCTCCACCGCTCGCAATTGCGCGCCGTAGCTCGGCGGACGTGCGACGCGCGCGTGAACCATGCCCGGCAGGCGCAGGTCCTGCACGTAGGTGGCGACGCCGGCGAGCTTGGGCGGTATGTCGATGCGCGGCAGCGACTTGCCGATGATGGTGTAGGTGCCCGGATCGCGCAGGGGCGATGCCGGCTGCGCTTCCAGGTGCAGCGTCGATCCCTTCACCAGCTCGCCGTAGGTGGCGCGGCGCCCGTCGGGGGCGCCGACGCCGCCGCTGCCGACCGTCAGGCTTTCCCCTGAAACGCCGAACCGCCCGGCCGCTATTCCGACGAGCAGCGCACGCACCTGGGCCGCGGCGTTGCGTATGGCCGTTCCGCTGTCCTGCATCGACTGGCTGCCCGCGGTATAGCGTTCATCGGGCGTGCGCCCCGTATCGGCCATGACGAGCGTGATCGCGCGCGGCTCGACGACCAGCTCCTCGGCGGCGACCTGCAGGAGGGCGGTCTTGATACCCTGTCCCAGCTCGACTTTGCCGGTGAATACGGTGATGCTGCCGTCTTCGCCGATGCGTATCCACGAATCGAGCATCGGCGCGCCCTGGAGACTGCCCGGCAGCTTCGGTCCCGGCCTGGGTTTTCCGGTGGTTTGAGCTTCCGCGACGAATGCGCCGGGAAACAAACTGAAGCTGACGACCAGCGCCCCGCCGGCCGCCAGGAATTCGCGCCGCGTAGTGCCGCCGTGGACCGGCCCGTTCACCCCTTCGTCTCCTCTTTGCCGCCCGCGGTCATCAGGCGCGCCGCTTTCTCCACGGCACGCAGTATCCGCATGTGCGTGCCGCACCGGCAGAGGTTGGGGCTCATGTAGCGGCGGATCTGGGCGCGGGTGGGAGAGGGGTGGCGCTCGAGCAGCGCCTGGGCGCGCACGATCATGCCCGGGATGCAGAAGCCGCACTGCGCGGCCTGCTCCTCGACGAAGGCGCGCTGCACCGGTCCCGGCTTGTCGAGCGTGCCCAGTCCTTCGAGCGTCCGCACCTTGCGGCCGTGGAGAACCGACATGGGCACCAGGCACGAGTAGACCGGCTGATTGTCGAGCAGCACCGTGCACGCCCCGCACTGTCCGAGTCCGCAGCCGAACTTGGCGCCGTTCAACTGCAACTGGTCGCGCAGGACGTAAAGCAGCGGCGTGGCGGGGTCGGCGTCGATCTGCTCCGACCGGCCGTTGATGTTCACTGTGATCACTTCATCACCTCTTCACTGCTTCACTGCTTCACTGCTTCACTGCTTCAGTGACCTTGCGTTCCCGGTCGCGCTGAACCTTCTTCACTTCGCCTTCCACGTCACTCCACGGCGCGGCTTTGGCGAAATCGGTGCGCAGGTAGCGCGCCAGAGCCACGACCTGCTCGTCCGTCAGCGCGCCGGCAAAACCCGGCATCGACGGGCCGCCCTCGCCGTCCGGCGGCGCAATGCCGTCGAGGACGATGCGGATCAGATTGCCGGGCGTCCCGAGATTGACGGACGTGCTGAGCGCGAGGTGCAGCGCGGCGCCGGATGCCGCTCCCTGCCGGCCGCTGTCGTGGCAGACCGCGCAAGCTCCGGCGTAGACCGTGCGCCCCGTCTGCAGCGCCGCGTCGCCGCCTTCCGAGGCCGCCGCAGCCGTGCCCGTTGCCTGGGCGATGGCGTCGTTGCGCGCGCGCGCGACGCTGTATTGCGCTCTTTGCTGGCGCTCGAGCGTCAGCTTTCCGGCAGACGCCGCGACGTAATCGGCGATCGCCTGCACTTCCTGCGGCGATACCGAAGACAGGTTGTGCACGACGGGCTGCATGGGACCGGCCGCGACCGCGTGGTTGGCCGCGACGCCGTGGCGCAGATACTGGAACAGCGCGTCCGCGGTCCACGGCGCGGGAGCGGGCGACGCGTCATTCAGCGCGGGGGCCTGCCAGCCTTCCGATACGCCGCCCGCCAGGTGCTGGCTTTTCTTCTCCGCGCCGAGCCAGTTGCGCGGCGTGTGGCAGCCGCCGCAGTGCGCGGGGCCTTCCACCAGGTACGCCCCGCGATTCCATTCCGGGTCTTCCGCGGGATTGGGCTCGACGGCGCCGGGCCGCAGGTACAGCGCTTTCCATGCCGCCACCAGCATGCGGATGTTGAGCGGAAAGTGGAGCTCGTGTGCCGGCACTTCGGCGCGCACCGCGCTGCGCGTCATGATAAAGGCGTAGATCGCCTTGATGTCCTCGTCCGGCATGCGCGTGAAATGATCGTAGGGGAATGCAGGGTAGAGGTGGCGTCCTTCGCGATCCACGCCTTCGCGCATCGCGCGGGTAAACGCCTCGACCGACCACCGGCCGATGCCGGTCGCGGGGTCGGGCGTGATATTGGTGCCGTACATCGTTCCGAACGGCGTTTTCATGGGCCGCCCGCCGGCGTACGCAGCTTTCCCTTCGGCGGTATGGCACACGTTGCAATTGGCAATCAGCGCGAGCTCCGCGCCCTTGGCTACGAGCGCGGCATCGAACGATGCGGGTGACGGCGGGTCGACCGGCGCTATCGCCGAGCGCCAGGCGAAGAAGGCAAACGCCACTACCAGCGCCAAAGCGAGCACCAAGCCCAGGATGACGTGAACCAGTCTCATGACATA
>CAZQJF010000165.1:5537-6738 GCA_964593735.1 uncultured Streptomycetaceae bacterium
AGGGGAAACTAAGGGGAAACTAAGGGGAAACGAAGTTGGTGTGTGCCGGACTTCCGACAGTTTGGGCCTCGCGCGGGGCCGCGAGTTCCACTACGATGTGGAATCCGGAAGCCTTTGATCCTAGGAGTGTGTCGGACTTTTAGCAGCCTGTCGGAGCATCAAGTCCGACAGGCTGCTAGGAACTGCAGTTTCCACCGGGGGTCAGAACCATATACCAACGTCCTGAAGACAAACCACAATTGCAGCCGGCGCGGCTCTCGCTTTTCGGCCCTGGAATGCTGCGCCGCTTCTGGCGGGGAAGAGGCGGGGCGGTGCTTGCGACGCTGCTCGCTGTCGGGCTATGCGCGGTGGCGGGGACGCTCGTCATGATCTATTCGGGCATCTACAACGTCTCGGCAACCGAACAGCACACGAAGCCCGTGTACTGGGCGCTCGAAACCGCCATGTTGAAAGCCGTGCGCCGGCACGCGCGCAACGTCGAAGTGCCGCCGCTGGACGACCCCGGGCTGGCGGGCCGCGGCTTTCTCCTGCATCGCGGCGCGTGCGTGCAATGCCATGGAGCCCCGGGCGTGGCGCCTCACGATGCGGGCCAGGGCCTCGTTCCCGCACCGAACAATCTCGTTCAGACCGCGCGCGAATGGAAGGCTGCCGAAATCTACTGGGTCACGCGCAACGGCCTGAAGATGACGGGCATGCCGGCGTGGGGCATGCGATTCAGCGATGAAGAGCTGTGGGCCATCGTCGCCTTCGTGCAAACGCTCCCCCGCATGACGGCTGCGGACTATCAGCGCCTCGAACGCGGCGCCGGCGAAAAACCCGCGCCCCGCGCTGCGCGTGCGTCCGGCGGACCGGGAGATCCGCGCCAGGGCGTCCTTGCGCTGCAGCAGTACGCGTGTACGACATGCCACCGCATCCCGGGAATCGTGGGCGCCGGCGCCGACGTCGGGCCTCCGCTGGGTGGCGTCGCGAGCCGCAAGTACCTGGCCGGCCTGCTGCCGAACTCGCCGGAGAACATGATCCGCTGGATACGCGATCCGAAGGGCGTGAGTCCGGCGACGCTCATGCCGGACCTCAAGGTAAGCGAGGAGCATGCGCGCGACATGGTGGCGTATCTCCACACGCTCAAGTGACGCCGGATTGAAGCCACAGATAAACACAGATACACACAGATAAGAACAACGAGTTATCGGATGTAAGCCGT
>CAZQJF010000166.1:0-6650 GCA_964593735.1 uncultured Streptomycetaceae bacterium
AGGAAGTTTCGAAGCGCCATTATCACGACGTCGAATTCCAGATGGTCTATGTCCTGAAGGGATGGATAGAGACCGAGCTCGAAGGGCAGGGAGCCATCGTGATGAAGGAGGGCAGCTGCTGGATCCAGCCCTCAGGCATCGAGCACACGGTTCTCGGCTACTCGGACAATTGCGAAGTCCTGGAGATCGTCCTGCCGGCCGATTTCAAGACGGTCGAGCTTGAATAGGCCGCCCGCACACTATAAGTCATTTCATAAATGGCTGTTGTTCGCCCTTCGACTCCGGCCGTTCGTCCTGAGCGTAGGAGGCACGACGGAGTCGAAGGATGAACGGGCGCAGTTTATCCTGAGCGTACCCTCCGTTCATGCTTCGACTCCGGCACAGCCTACGCTCAGCACGAACGGAGGGGGAGTCGAAGGGCGCAGGGCGAACGGGAATTTATGAAATGAGTTCTAGCATGTACGCGAATTCCACACAGGGAAAAACGACCATGATGATGCGATCGGGAAGTTGCGTGGCCGTGCTCGCCCTTACCTTGTGGGGCACGGCGTGCCTGGCAGCGGGGCCGGGAGATTATCCGAACCGGCCGATCAGAATGATCGTGCCGCAGGCGCCGGGCAGCGCGTCCGACACGGTTGCGCGCATCATCGCCGCCGAGCTGAGCACTTACCTGAAGCAGCAGATCGTCGTGGACAACCGCCCCGGCGGCGCTCTGCTGCTGGGCCTGGAGCTGACCGCGAAGGCGCCTCCCGACGGCTATACCATCGGTTACGCGATGATAGGCGCACTGGCGATCAGCCCCAACGTCGTGGCCAAGCCGCCGCTCGACGTGCAGAAGGATCTCGCGCCCATCGTGCAGACGACGAGCGGCCAGATGCTGCTCGCGGCCGGGCAGTCCACCCCCTTAAAGAGCGTGCGCGACGTGATCGCGTACGCGAAGCAGAACCCGGGCAAGTTGAACTACGCCTCCTCCGGCAACGGCACACCCGGCCACGTGGGCTTCGAGCTGTTCAAGTCGATGACCGGCACGCAGGTGGTGCACGTGCCTTACAAAGGCGGGGCGGCGGGCATTGCCGATCTCATGGCCGGCGAGGTGCAGTTGATGCTGGAGAGCACGAACTCGATCACGCCTCACGCGAAGGCAGGACGGGTGCGCGGGCTCGCGGTGACCGGGCCCAGGCGCTCGCCGGCCTTGCCGGAGATTCCCACGATCGCGGAGGCCGGCGTGCCGGGCTACGAAGCGACGACCTGGACGGGGATCGTCGCGCCGGCCACCCTGCCCAGGCCGCTCATCGTGCGGCTCAACGCGGAGCTGAACAAGGTCGTGGCCTCGGCGGCATTCCGGGAAAAAGTCGCGCCGCTGGGCTCCGAGCCGGCGGGCGGCACGCCCGAGCAGTTCCGGGATTTCATACGCAGCGAGCACGCCAAGTGGGGCGACATCGTGAGACGGGCGGGGGCGAGAGCCAACTAGAACCCATCTGGAAAACAGGGCCAGAAATTAGCCACAGATACCGGCTGAAATCGGGTTTTTGAGACAACTTCCAGTCATGCGCTTCCCGATCACGGCTCGACCTTATTGGGGTAATCTCCTGCTCTTCTTGTTTCAATCGACGATGGAGAAGCGCACATGCCGATCAAGCTGAGAAAACTGTCCTACGCGCTCGGCGCGGAGGCGTGCGATATCGATGTCGGGCGCCCCATGACCGAGCAGGGGTTCGGCGAGATCTACCGGGCTTTCCTCGACCACGGCATCCTGCTCTTCCGCGATCAGGACATTACGCGGGAGCAGCACATCGAGTTCAGCCGGCGCTTCGGAGAACTCGACCGGCACGAAGCGCTGCCGCGCGATCAGCACCCGAAGTATCCGGAGTTGCTGATGGTCACGAACGAGCCGAAAGCGGACGGTTCACCGTCCGATACCAAGTACACCGGCCGGCAGTGGCACTCCGACATGTCGTTCACCACGGCGCCGTCGCTCGGCTCCCTGCTGAAGAGCTACGCGGTGCCGGAAGTGGGCGGCGACACGCTTTTCGCGAATATGTACATGGCGTATGACGCCCTGTCCGACGGAATGAAGAAGCTGATCGCCGGTCTTCATGGAATACACCTCTCAGGCACGCGCAAGCTCGCGAACGACGACACCGGTGTGGTTCGCGCCGAAGAGCAGAAGCGCATCAATCCGCCGGTGGCGCAGCCGGTGGTGCGGGTGCACCCCGAAACGGGCAGGAAGGCGCTCTACATCGGCGAGAAGGTGAAGCGTTTCGAAGGGATGACCGAGTCGGAAAGCAAGCCCCTGATCGATTACCTCGTGGGGCACGCCACGCGCGCCGAATTCCTCTACCGCCACCAGTGGAAGAAGAACGATATCGTCGCCTGGGACAACCGCTGCGTCATGCACCAGGCCCTCGGCGATTTCGACGAGACCCAGCTCCGTCACATGGAGCGCACGACGGTGCTGGGGAGTCCCTCCGGCTACGTCGTAGCCTGAACGGCAACTAACCGCCAAGACGCCAAGACCGCCAGGGAAAGCAAGAACAATTGACCGCCAAGGCGCGGAGAGGATCGAAATCGTCCATAAAACCGCAAGTCAATACGCGTCCCCGCTGCGACCCTCAAAACTCCACTCTTGACGTTTGTGATGCGCACCGAGCTCGTCTCCATCCCCACCGACACCATCCCGCTCGACGGCGCGTACTACGAGCCGGATGGCGGCCGCGCGGTCGGCGGCGTTCTCCTGTTCCATGGCAACACGATGAATTTCTACGTCGGCGCGCCGCGTTTTCTGCCGCCGGCGCTGACCCGGCTCGGGCTCGCGTGCCTCGCTTTCAATCGCCGCGGCCACGACATACTCACCACGCGCAGCAGCCGGCGCGCGGAGGGCGGTGCGTTTCAGTCTACGAAGGAGGCGATCGCCGACAACCGCAGCGCCGCCGATTGGCTGGCGGCGCGTGGATTTCCCCATCCGGTCGTGATCGGGCACAGCAACGGCGGCATGCTGGGCGTGCGCCACGTCGCCGATCATCCCCGGACGCCGGCGCTGGTGCTGCTCTCCGCGGGCCGCGGCGGCGTGAGAACGGTGTCGGGCGGCAAGGAAGGACTGTTTGCCGGCGACCGGCAGGAGGAACTCACCGCTCAGGCCCGCGCGCTGGTGGCGGCCGGGCGCGGACGCGAGTTGATGTTCATGCCGGGATGGTGGTGGGTGATCACCGCGGAGAGTTTTCTCGACCGGATCGAGACGGTGCCGGATATCGTCGCGCTCGCGCCACAAGTGAAGTGTCCCGTGCTTTGCATACGCGGCGACCAGGAAGACCGCGACCGGTATCCCGCCGAGGAATTCCAGGCCGCGGCCGGCGGGCCCTGCAAGGTCGAGATCGTCCCCGGCTGTGACCACTTTTATAACGGGCGCGAGGATCACGTCGCCGGCATCGTGTCTGCCTGGCTTTCTGGGACGCTGGCGCTGAAGGATGAGGTATGAAGGATGAAGGATGAAGGATGAAAAGAGCCGACCGAAGAAAGCAGTGGGTTTTCAGGTCATCCTTCCACTGCCCGATCCGCTGCATCGGATCGGGCGTTCGCCGGCTAGAATGTGCGCAGGCACATTCTTCGAAACCCCGGCTCACTCCTTCATCCTTTGATTTGGTCGCGTCCCATCAATTGTCAATCAACTCTTCGAGATTACGAAAATGCTGAAGATAGACACGCACGCGCACTGGTTTCCGCCCGAATGGGTGGAACTGGTTGCAGAGGAAGGCGGGGCGAACGGCGCGGAGGTGGCGAGAGACGCCCAGGGCCGGATCGCGAAGTTTTCGGCGCCCGGGATCAATCGGGCAGGGTTCAAGCCGCCCTACGTCGAGATCCCGATCCGGTTGAAAATCATGGACGATGGCAGGGTGGACATGCACGCGCTGTCGCTCACCAGCCCCATGGTGTACTGGGCGACGCCGGAATTCGGTTTGAAGCTCTCGCAGGTGTTCAACGACGCGTGCTCCGCGGCGCACCTGAAGTACCCCACCCGCTTTGTCGGTATGGCCATGGTGCCGATGCAGGCGCCGGCGCTGGCCGTGCAGGAGCTCGACCGGGCGGCGAAGCTGCCCGGCATCCGCGGTGTCTACATGGCCACCCACGTGAACGGCAAGAACCTCGACGAGAAGGAATTCTGGCCGGTGTACGAGCGGTGCGAGGCGCTCGGGCTGCCGATCTTCCTGCATCCGGTCGCCCCGGCGGCCCGCGAGCGCACGCGCAAGTACCACCTCGGCAACTTCCTCGGCAATCCTCTCGAGTCCGGAATCGCGGCCGCCTCGCTCATCTTCGGCGGCGTGATGGATGCCTATCCGAAGCTCGACGTCATGCTGCCGCACGCCGGGGGCGTGTTCCCCTCGTTGATCGGGCGCATGGATCACGGCACGACGGTGCGGGCCGAGTGCAGGCACATGACCAGGCCGCCTTCGAGCTACCTGCGCCGCTTCCATTACGACACGATTACTCACAGCGACCCGATCCTGATGAATCTCATCCGCCAGGTCGGCGCCGATCGCGTGGTGATGGGCAGCGACTGCCCGGCCGACATGAGCTACACGCGGCCGGTGGACGTGGTCGAGCGGCTGGGCGAGCTGTCTGCGGACGAGCGCGGCAATATTCTCGGCGGCAATGCGGCCAGGCTTTTGAAGATCCAGGGATGAAGGATGGGGAGAAGGTCGCGCGGGTGGCGAACATTCCTGAGCACTGGCGCGCGCTTCGCGCATGCGAGACAGAATTGGCCGCGGAAGCACACGGAAACACGCGGAATCGGTAGACTATGCCCTTTTCACACGCGGAGGAGAACAACATGGGTTATTCACTCACTCTCAGCCACGTCGGCATCTTCGTCACCGACATCGCTCGCATGGTGGACTTCTACACGCGATTCATGGGATTCGCCGTCAGCGATCGCGGCCCGAATCCGAACGGCGAAATCGTGTTCCTGACCCGCGACCCGCGCGAGCACCATCAGTTCGTGCTGGTCTCCGGGCGTCCGGCCGAAATGCCGTTCAACATCGTGAACCAGCTCTCGTTCCGCGTGGACAGCCTGGCGACGTTGAAAGAGCTGCACCGCGGGCTCGCGAGCGAGCCGGTGGCGGAGATCACGACATTGACACACGGCAACGCGCTGTCGTGCTATTTCCGTGACCCGGAGAAGAACCGCGTGGAACTGCTGATCGACACGCCGTGGTACGTGCCGCAGCCCCACCGGTTCCTGGTGGACCTGAGTTTGCCTGACGACCAGCTCTGGGCGGCCATCGAGCAGCGGGCGCGCGCGACGCCAGGCTTCAAGCCGCAGGCGGAATGGAAGGCCGAGATCGAGCGCAAGATCGCGCAGGCGGGAGCGAGCAGACAGACCGCGCGCCGGCCGGAGCTGGCCCAGGGCTGAGGATGAGGATGAGGGATGAGGGCTGAGGCGCACGGATCGCGGATCACGAAGTTAACGACGGGAGAAGACGAATGAAAATACTGTTCTTTGACGATTTCAAGCTGGGCGTGCTGAAGGGCGATTCAGTGGTGGACGTTTCGCAGGTGGTTAAGGACGTTCCGCACCTCCAGCCGCAGGATCTCATCAAGGGCCTGATCGAGCGATTTACCGAGTACCGCGGCGCGCTGGAAAAAGCGGCCGGCGCCGGCAAGGGCGTGCCGTTCGACAAGGTGCGTATCCGGCCGCCGCTGCCCCATCCGGCCAACATCGACTGCATGGCGGTGAATTACATGGAGGACGGCACCCGCAAGGAGCCGGCGCCCATCAACGCGTTTCACAAGTCGCCGAGCGCCGTCATCGGCCACGGCGACACCATGGTGCTGCCGGACATTCCGGCCACCATCTTCGAGGGCGAAGCGGAGGTCGGGGTGGTGATCGGCAAGCGCGCGAGCCACGTGCGCGCGGCCGACGCCATGAGCCATGTCTTCGGCTACCTCAACTTCATCGACGGTTCGGCGCGCGGCGTGCTGCCTCCCGGCAACGTGTTCTACCAGATGAAGTCGCGCGATACTTTTGCGCCGATGGGCCCGTACATCGTTACCGCGGACGAGATACCGGATCCGCACAAGCTGCAATTGCAGCTCAAGGTGAACGGCACGCTCATGCAGAACTTCAATACCAGCGACATGGCGCACAAAATTCCGCGGAGTATCGAATGGATCACCTCCATCCACGCGCTCGAGCCGGGCGACGTGCTCGCGAGCGGCACCAATCACCGCGGGCTGAACCCGTTCCAGGACGGCGACGTCGTGGAATTCGAGACGGAAGGCCTGGGGCTGCTGCGCATCAAGGTGCGCGACGATCTCAAGCGCACCTGGGCGCGCGAGACCCGGCTCATGCGGCAGGAAAAAGGGCTGGAGGGCACGACACCGCAACTGACCGGGAAGTACGCAAAAGCAAGCGGGACCTGAATCACGTTGCGGGTGCCGTGCCTTCCGACAGCGGGATCATCGGAGGTCATCGCGCCTGACCGCTTGCTTTTGAATCTGGAGGACTACAAATATCAGTACGTGCAAAGGGCGGCCGCAGCCGCCCTTTGCTTTGTGGATGTGCGAGCACCCAACGGCGGCCTCCGAAGGGACAACGCGAGTTCTCGGTTTAGCTATGTCGGCCGCCCTGCGCGCCGCCGGGGGTCACATCCCCC
>CAZQJF010000167.1:0-1834 GCA_964593735.1 uncultured Streptomycetaceae bacterium
ATCGGCGGCGAGAACAACGGCTGGCGGGTCGCGACGACACACCTGGAAGTCGAGCATGGCGGCATGGGCAGGCTGGCGGACCGGCGCGTGGTCTACGAATTCATCGACTATTGCCGCGAGCGTCGCGATGGGCACGCCATCGCCGACGATCCGGACGCGCGTGCCGGGCTGGTCGAAATGTATATCGAGGCGGAGATAACGAAGCTCTTCGCGCTGCGCAATCACTGGCTGTCGCATTCCGGGCAGCCGCGCTCGTACGAGGGATCCCAGTACAGCCTCCGCCGCAAGCTTTCCGGGCTCGATATCGCGGAACGAATGCTGCGCATCGCGGGACCGTGCGTGTTGACGAAGGACGAGCGGTGGGGACCGCTCAAGGGAACCGTGGAGTATTTTCAGCGCGATGCGATCACTGCCCTGCATCCAGGTGCGACTACGGACATCCAGCGCGTCATCATGGCCCGGCGCATCGGCATCGGCCGGAGGGAGCGCGAAAAGTCCGGTGCTTTGAAGTCGAAGGATGAAGGATGAAAAAACGGTTCCGGGTTCCGGGTTCAAGGTTCAAGGTTCAAGGTTCAAGGCATCACCTGTCGGAATTGATGGAATGAAGGGACCAGTCCCCTCATCCTCCCCTACATCAGGGCCCGCATCGAGCCCGCTTGATGCGGGCTTCTAGGAACCCCCATGGATCTCTCACTCGACTCCACACAGCAACTCATCCAGGAATCCACGCGTGATTTCGTGCGAAACGCCTGCGGGCGCGACGCACTGGTGAAACTCGATCGTGATCCCACCGGAATTCCGGCAGACCTCTGGAGCAAGATGGCCGGGCTCGGCTGGGCAGGGATGGCGATACCGGAAGCGCACGGCGGTACCGGCAATTCCCTGACCGATGTGGCCGTCCTCTTCGAGGAGCTTGGAGCGGGACCCGTGCCCGGTCCGTTGTTTTCGTCCGGGGTGCTCTGCGCCCGCATACTCGTGGAGGCGGCGAGCGACGCTCAGAAGACGGCCTGGCTGCCGCGGATCGCCAGTGGCGAGCGCATTTTTGCGTTGGCGATGACCGAAACGAAATACGGATGGACACCGGAGACAATCGCGCTTGCGCCCGCGCGGGAGGGCGCCGGGTTCGTGCTGACGGGGACCAAGGTGTTCGTGCACGATGCGATGTTCGCCACCGATCTGCTGGTGATGGTGCGCACGCAGAGCGGCGAGAGCCTGTTGCGTGTGGATGCGAAGGCTGCGGGTGTGGCAATCCGCCCGTTGGAGGGATTCCTTGCCGGCATGAGCGAGGTGAAGTTCGAAAGCGTCCGCGTGGGTCCGCACGATCTCGTCGGAAAGGAGGGCGGCGCCTGGTCTGTGATGCAGCCGGCGCTGCTTGCGGCGATCCCCGTGCTTTGCGCCTACAAGGTAGGCGGTTGCAGGGCAGTGTTCGAGCTCTCGGTCGAGTATTCTCGCGAACGCATCCAGTTTCAGCAACCGATAGGGCGGTTTCAGCGCGTACAGGATCACGTCATCAAGATCGTCAATTTTCTCGATGCGGCGCGCTGGACGACCTACGAAGCCCTGTGGAAGCTCGACACCGGCAGGGATGCGGCTGCCAGCGTGCACGTCGCCAAGTCGGTGGCTTCCGAAAGCTATATGGGCGCCTGCGACTTCGCGCATGAAGTGCACGCCGGCATCGGCGTGATGCGCGAATACGGCCTGACACTGCACACCAAGATGTCGCGCTCGCTCTATCACTGCCTGGGCGCTCCGGCTTTTCACCGCAAGCGCCTGGAAACCGCACTGGGCTTCACAGGTAATGCCCAACCCAAGGGCAATTGAGCCGCAGATACAC
>CAZQJF010000167.1:1934-6618 GCA_964593735.1 uncultured Streptomycetaceae bacterium
AGCCGCAGATACACGCAGATACACGCGGACAAGGTCAATTCCGGACAGAAAACTGTATCTTTCAGAATTTATCTGCGGTTAATTTCACCGTTGAACTTGAATTTTGAAATCTGCGTGTATCTGCGTGTATCTGCGTTTATCTGCGGCTAATCAGTTTCAAAGTCTTAGGCTCGCCGCAGCAGCGCGTCGGCGATGGTGATCCCTGAGCCGTCGGCGTGCACGATCACCGGATTCAGCTCCAGTTCCCCGATCGGGTAGCCAGAGCTCCCCGCGGTCCGATGCGAGCAGCACGTCCGCCGCACGAACGAAAGCTTCCGTGCGCGTGCTTCCGGCGGTGACGTCGACCGGATTCTGCGCCGTCGCGTAGCGCGGAACCAAGGCGCGTATCGCCTGCTGCGTGCCGGACGAGGGTGGCAGGTCCGACAGGCTGCTAGAACGGCAGTTCGCCGCGCACGAGCACGCGGTAAAGAAGCCGGTACTGGTCCGGGTCGTAATCGAAATAAGCGTGATGCATCGCCGCCCGGTTGTCCCAGATCAGCATATCGCCCTTGCGCCATTTGTGGCGGTAGATGAACTCGGTCCGGACGGACCGTTCGAGCAGATCGTTCAGCAGCGCCTGCGATTCCGCGGCGCCCATGCCGACTATGTTCTCGGTCTTCACCGGATGGAAATAGAGCGCCTTCATCCCGTTGTCGGGATTGGTCCTCACGAGTGGCTGCAGCACCGGCTCCGGCCTGCGCTCGGCCTGCGCCTCGGCCGACTGCCCCGAATAGCGGTCCGACGCGCTGCCCTGGAAGACGTTGACCGTCTTCATCCCGTGGATCTTCTGCCTGATCGCTTCGGGCAGCGCCTCGTAGCCGGCGCGCATGTTGACCACCGCCGTGTCACCCCCCGAGGATGGCAGCGCGACCGCATAAAGGCTCGTGTATTTCGGCGGCCGCACGTGATTGGTGTGGTCCGTATGCCAGCCGGCGCCGTGCTTTACCCGCTTGCCGGACTTGTCCGTGTGCCGGTTCGACACCTCGTGCACGAGCGGACAACCGGGCAGCGCGTATTGCGTGAAATGCTGCTCCATCGGCTCGCCGAACAGGGCAACGGCCGAGAGATACTGCTCGGGCGTGAACTCCTGGTCGCGGATGACTAGGGCGACATTGTCGACGACGGCTGCGTTGAGGTCCCGCCGAACCGCCGCCTCGATCGGCTTGCGCAGATCAATGCCCGTCACCTCCGCGCCGATATGCGGACCAAGGCGTGCCACCATCATCGCCGCCGCTCCTTTGAGAAATTCAACATATCGAAGATAGTATCGCTGCCCGTGGTGGCCGCAGTCAATCGCCGGCCCTCAGCGAAGGACGCCGGTTTTCCTGCGCTCGATCAGCTCGAAGTCGATCCTGGCGCCCAGCCCCGGCCCATCCGGCGGCCGGACCGTTCCATTACGATCGACGGTGAGATCCTTGCTTCGGAGTGAGTTTTTCGTAGCTCAACTTTGGAAGACGCATACGGTTCTCCTTGTGTGGTCAAGGGCTGGCGGCAAAATCCGGGTTACTCTCCTCGTGCTCCCCATTGTATGATGGAACGAGCCGGCGAAAACCACGAGGCATGCCATCGCTGCGTATCTCGAGGAAAGTGATCAGGACGTTTAACGGAGGATAAATGAACACGATGAGTCTTACGCGCAAGATTGTTTACGGCATCCTTGGCACATTGACGGCGCTGGGATCATTGCCCGTGTCCGCGCAGGCGTATCCTGCGCGACCCGTCGAAGTCACGGTGCACACTTCGGCCGGCAGCGGCGGCGATGTCGTTTCCCGCTTCGTGAGCGAAACCATGCGGCGCGAGAAGCTCCTGCCGCAGCAGCTGATGGTCGTAAATCGGGTCGGCGGCGCCGGCGTAATAGGCTTGAATTTCTTTAGGACCAAGCGGGGCGACCCCTACCATATGCTCTCGGTGACCGGGACGATCCTGGTGTTGGCGTATCGTCCCGACGTCAATATCGGGCTGGAAAATTACACGCCGCTCGCGCTGATGGCAATCGATCCGCAGACCATCATGGTGCCGGCCAATTCGCCGTACAAGACGTTCAAGGAGCTGGTCGAGGCCGCCCGCAGCGCGCCCGAGACCCTGGTCGCCGCAACCACGTCGGTGACGGGAACGGGACGGATGGTGGTGTGGATGATCGAGAAGGCCGTGCCCGGCGCGAAATTCAGGTTCGTGACCTTCAAGGGAGGCGCCGATGCGGTAACCTCGACCGCCGGCGGACACACCACTTTCACGACCGAGAATCTCAGCGAGGGTCGCGGTTTCGTGGAAGCCAAGACACTGCGCGTGCTGGCGGTTACATCGGACCGGAGGCTGCCGCAGGCGCCCGACGTGCCGACGTTGCAGGAGCTGGGCTACCCGATCACTGCCGGGACCATACGCGGCTTCACGTTTACCGCGGGCGTGCCGAAGGAGGCCGTCGTCACGATGGAGGCCGCGCTCGAACGGGTGCACAAAACTCCTGCGTGGAAGGAATTCGCGCAACGCAACATATTCCAGGATGTCTTCCTGGGCAGCGCCGCGTTCACGAAGTTTCTCGCGGCGCGCATGGAAGAGTCCCGGGAGTACTTCGACGCGATCGGCCTTGGCAAGCCAAAGCCCTGAAGCCGCCGCCGGGGCGCAGTAACTCGCTTGGCGGCTCACGCCGGGCGCGCGCGAAGCAACGCGAGGAAGTTTTCGGCTTGGCCGGCGTTGCCGGCGGCGTGCTCGAGGCGCGCCACCTGCGCTACCAGGTAGTCGGCCGATGCTGATACGACCCGTTGCTCGTCATGCGATAAGACGCGGCCACGGGCCGCCTCGTACTCATCGACAAAGGCACGGGTTTCATCCGGACTCGGGGTCAAGCGTGCGGCGAAGTACCACTGCGCGGTGAACTGCGCCGAGGCGCGGCCCACCATTTCCGCCTCGGAGGCCGCAAACAGCGAGTCCCAGTCGTAGACGGCAGAAATCCGCTCGCCGCGAAACCTCGTGTTCTTCACGCCCCAGTCGAGGTGCGCCGGGCGCAGTCGCAACGGCGTCGCTCGCACGACGGCCTGAGCGCGCCGGCCGATCTCGTCGATCCAGCGCGCGGCGGGATCGTCGTCGACGCGCAGGAAGGATCGGTGCGATGGTGGCCATAGCGCGTCCGCGCGCGTGGGCGCGACCGGCAGGCCCTGCGGTTCCACGTCCTCCAACAGCGCGGCCAGCTCGGCCAGCGATTGGGCCAGCTCTCGACGCACCGTTGGAGCGTGCCCGTCGCGCAGCTCGCCGTCGACGAATTCGTAGAAGATGCCGATCATCCCGTCATCCGTGCGAAAGAGCGGGGACCGCGGCAGCGGCGCCGGAAAACCGCGGGCAGCGACCCGGTCGAGGCAGCGATGCGCGGCTGAGAGCTCCGCCAGCGACTGCATCGGGTGGAACAGCTTGAGCACGACACGCTCTCCCGAGACGAGCTCGAGCCCGAAGACCGCCCCGACGCTCTTGGTGACGAACATTCCCCCGCGCACCTCGCCGCCCAGCACCCGCGCGACGAGGACGTCGACCAGTTCGCCTACTTCACGATCGGAGCGCTGCCTGGTGATCGAAGCCAGATCGTGGCGGTACCTACCGGTCAGCCTGGCAGCGATCAGATCGGCGACGGGACGCTGTGTGCTCACGACACCGTGGGCCGACCAGCGCCAGAGGCGCCGGGAGGCCTCCTGGGGCAGGCTAGCTTGCGACCGCCTCCCGCGGCCGAACTCCCTGCTGCTCCAGTACCGACTGAAGCACTTCGTAGTAGTGCCAGCCGTTGATGCGCGTTCTGCCCAGGAAAATGGTCGGGGTGTTCGTGATGCCGATATCGCGCGCCTGGTTGACCGCCGCAAGCGCGCGTTCGGCGTAGAGGCGGTCGTCCAGGGCAATTTCCAATTCGGCCGGGTCGAGTCCTACCCGTTCGGCCGCGGCCATCAAGGTCGCGGGTTCCCCGATATCGCAGCCTTCGGTCCACATCAGATCGTAAATCGCCGTCTTGAAAAGAAAGTCGCAGCCCCGGTCGTAAGCGAATTCGAGGGCCTCGAATGCAAGAAGGCTGTACTGCCGTTTCTCCGGAATGCGGATCCGCGGCAATTGCTCCGGTGCCATGTCTTTGATCCAGGCGCGGAGGCGCTCGACGCGGTCGGGCGTGCGTGCGCAAGGCGTGCCTTCCGGCGGCGTTTCGGGATGCAGCCAGTGGGGCCGCCAAAGGGGCTGGATGTCGTATTCACGCGCCAGGCGATCGATCTGGTCGACGGCCAGATAGCTGTAGGGACAGACGAAGTCGGCAAACACCGCCACGCGAAACGGCCCTGTCGATTCCCGCTCTTCCGTCATCTCACACCTCCTCTACGTTCCTGGAAGTCATCTCAAAATGCAAATTGAGCCACAGATAAACACAGATGAACACAGATAAAAACCAAAGGCCAAATTGGCCACGGAATCACACGGAAAACACGGACACAACGGAAGGCCTGAATTATCCGTGTTTATCTGTGTGTATCTGTGGCTAATCTCTGCCTTTCACTCTTGAGACAGTATTAGATGGCTCGCGCCATCGCTTCCGCCGCCTCGACGGCCAGGCCTTCGCCCGTTATCCCGCCCTCGAGCGCATCCCGGTCGAATGTCAGAAACGCCACGCTCGCGCCGTTCTCTC
>CAZQJF010000168.1:0-4021 GCA_964593735.1 uncultured Streptomycetaceae bacterium
GATACTATCATTCAGCAGCATGGATACGAATTCCACTGCCCACTATTCCCGGAGTGCCCTGTACGTCGATCCTCACGTCGTCGTAGCATTCCCCTGCAGCCTGCGCATTTGAGTCGATTGCTTCTACTTCCGTGATTTCCGTGTGATTCCGTGGCTGCTCTGTCCTACGCTCAGCGAAGCTTTATCCTGACCGGGTTGCTGTAAGCAAGCCAGTCGTCACCGTCCCGGCTCAGCTTGCGCACGCGCGTACGCAGGTAACAGCTCTCCTTGTCGGCTCCCGGCGTAAGGCCCGCAACGGGCATTTCGGCCGTCGATAGCTTCGATTCCAAAACGACCGCCGCCAGGAGCTCCGGGTTGCCCGAGCGGCAATTGCCGATAAGCTCCACGGTCAACGGTGTTGCATCAGGTCCGCCGGCGCGCTCGACTATGACGCTCACGCGCACTTGCGCGCCGCGCCGGTAGCGGATCACCTCTCCGGGCGAGGCCGGGATGGCGAGCCCGGGCGCCGAGACCGTAAACAGGAAGTGTTTGAGAAACCGTCCGTGAGCGGCCCAGTAGGTGCCCGCGTGCAGCGCCTTGAGCACTCCGGCCGGACTGCGCTCTGGAACCTGCATGAAGGTCTGCGAGAAGCTGCAAGGCGGATGGTCCATTTTTTCATTGTGGTAGTCGGAGGAGGCGAGCGCGGCCCAGGTGTTGTGCCCCCGCTCGAGCATTGCATCCCACGCGCCTCCCACGACAGCCGCGACCGGGTCCCATCGATGCTCGGGCCGCAGCGTGCGCGTATAGGCGCCGACCGCGGGATGCCGCTGGTGCCCGGGCGCGCCCTCGAACCCTGTCATGAGGCCGCCCGCCTTGCGCCATGGCAGGAAGTCGCTCAACGTTTTCTCGGGCGATTCCGCGTTCCGGCTCGGGTGGTTGTAGATGAGGACGGCATCCGCAGGCTCCTTGAGCTGGCCCTGCAGCCACTTGATGGCCTCCGGTGCCGAGCCACCTTCGGGCGTGTCGTAACGCTGCCTGAACTCTGGCAGCACCTTCGCTTCGATCGCGGGGTTCAGCAGAACGGTAACGTGCTCGCGTCCGCGGTACGGGGGAATGTTCCACTCCATGCCCGCGAACAGCACCAGTTGCCTGTGCTTCTCGCGCAATCGCTGGATTTCCGCAAAGTACTCGGGCGTTGCACTCTTCAGTGACGGATCGCCGTGGTCGGTGATGGCGAGCGCGTGGCAGCCGCCGGCGAGCGCCTTTTCCACCAGTTCTTCCGGCGTCAACGCCCCGTCGGAGAATTTCGTGTGCGTGTGGAGGTCGGCGACCAGCCACTGTCCGCCGAGCGCCCACGGTACCGCTACTTCATGCTCGGCGCGATCGCCACCGCAAGCCGTGAGCAACACGGCAGCCAGGGCCATTGCACCCGCGCGAACATGCCCGGCCATCCGCAGGCAGCAGTACATCGGGCCAGTCTATCAGGCACACGATATGGATGCGTCCCTCAACGGGCGTTGAATATGGGCGCGCCGAAGCTCACCTCGAACGCCCACGCGGGTGAGCCGCCCGCGGTCGCTTCCCGCGCATAGCGCACCTTGCCGACGATGCGGTTGTTGCCCACCGCCAGCCGCTCCCAATATTTCTCCGCGCCCGCGCCGAACACGATCTCGCCGCCGGGAGATTCGTCCTTGCTCAGCAGCAACGCCCCCTGCAGATGGCCGGGATTCGGCTTGGCCGCGTCCACGTGCAGCCGTATGCCGCGCAGCTTGCCGCTCATCGCGAGTTTGAGCGTGCGCGAAGCGTCGGCGGCGTCCTTTACCGTAACCTCGGCGGTCGTGAGCACTATCCAGAGCCGCTTCGGATCGTCCGGGCTGCGCACGGCCTGCGCGTGACGCAATTCGTAGCGCTGCTTGCCATACTCCAGATGGCCCTGAACGGTGGGCGGATCGATCGCGGAGGAGGGCGCAACATACGCTCCGAGGAACAGGCCGACGAGCAGGGCACGCAGAGGTGGTTTCATGGCGGCGCCTCGCTTGGGGAGGGGCAGTGGCACGATACGTTACGCCGGACGGGGTTCCAGGGCAACGGGAAAACCTCGGGCTCCGTGCTCGGCTACTCGCTCGTGTTCCTGCTTCCTGCCCGGGGCGGGAGAGGGGTCTCGCGGTTTGCCTTTGTTAGAATTCCCGCATGAAGAAAAAGCGGCCGCCGCGCTGCGATATTGCGCTCCTCGTGGACGAGGAAACCGGGGAGCAGGGCTCCTCGGGCCGTTTCGTGCCGGAGCCGGACGACGTCGAGGAGAAGGTGCTGCGCGCGCTGCGCAAGCGCTACCGGCGCGTAGAGGTGGTGCCGTTTCGTCCGCCGATAGCGGAAACCGTCGAACGACTGCGCAATCTCGCGCCGCGCATCGTATTCAACCTCACCGAGTGGGTCGACGGGGACCGCAAACTCGACGCGGCTATCGCCGGGCTGCTCGACCTCATCAAGTTGCGCTACACGGGCACCGGCCCCGACGGTTTGCGCCTCGCGCGCGACAAGGCATTGTCGAAACAGATCGTGGCCGGGCTTGGAATTGCAGTTCCGCGCTCCTTCGTCACGGTTGGATCGCGCGGCGTGCGGAGCCGCGATCTGTCTTATCCGCTCATCGTGAAGCCGCAATTCGGTGATGCCTCGGAAGGGATCACCAGGCAGTCCGTGGTTTATGGCAAGCGGCAGCTCGGCGCCCGGAAGCGGGCCGTACGCGCGCATGCCGGCGGACCGGTCATGTGCGAAGAATTCATCCACGGCCGCGATGTATACGTCGGTCTGCTCGGCAACGAGCCGCGGGTGTTGCCCCCCGTCGAGCTGGTGGTGCGCAGCCGCAGCCGCTTTGCGCCGCAGCTCGCGACCTACCGGCTGAAGAACGATCCGCGCTACCGCAGGAAATGGCGCGTTCACTACCGGCTTGCGCGACTGGATCGGCAAACGGCGGGCGCGCTGGCGGATGCGAGCCGCCGCATTTTTCATGCGTTGAAGCTGCGCGATTACGCGCGGCTCGATTTCAGAGCGGCCCTCGATGGAAAGCTCTATTTCATCGAGGCCAATCCCAATCCCGATCTCGACCCTCACGCGTTGAACCGGTGCGGGTGCTTCTCCGGCGTGCCGTACGTCCGGTTGCTTGAAACGATAGTGGAGAGCGCCCGCCGCCGCAGAAAATCATAGTTCAGCCACGGAATCACACGGAAATCACGGAAACAAAGGGCAATCAGCCGACGATAAACTCCACGTTCCGGTCCGGCTTCCAGTCGGCCGGCTGGCCGTGCGAAAACCCCGCTTCGATCAGAAAGGTAAGAAAGCCAAGTACATATCCAGCGTATCGCATCGTCTTCTCCTGGCAGCCGGTCGGACTGGGCGGTCGCAGGATGTGCCAACTCCGACACATTCCGGAATTGTGTCACAGCATGGACACTTGCGGACGGATACGTAGCCCCCCCCCGGAAGGGGGAGGGCGATGGACACACTGAAGTGAAGCGGGCAAACTAGCCTGCATGACGCGCGCATCGCAGCTTTCTCTCCTGCTCGCTACGGTTGCGTGGCTCGTGCCGTCCGGCGGGATAGGCGCGGAGAGCGTCTCGAATTTCGATAAGCTGGTGAAGTCCCGGCTGGTCCACTGCGCGTTCTACAAGGCCTACGAAGTGGACCGGCGCACCGGTGACCTGGTGCTGATGGAAGGCCGCTCGGACTCGCTGACGCACTTTCGGGGCATCAAGGACGGGCACGCACGGCAGATTTCCACGCGCATGGCCGGCGCGCGCGAGGTGCGGGTCAGCCGGCGCGGAAAGTACCTGCACTTTGTCGACGAAGTGGCGGGCATGTACGTCCTGACCACGGTTTACGGCTGCATCGACCGCGACAAGAACGGGGTGTGCATGACCTATGGCGCAATGCAGTCGCGCAATTTCGATCCGCGGGTACTCTCCGATCCCGACGCCGTGTACGAGGCGCTCAAGAACAACTCCGACCCGGGCTTCTGCGACCATAGCTTCATCAACGTGCAGGAAGC
>CAZQJF010000168.1:4121-6577 GCA_964593735.1 uncultured Streptomycetaceae bacterium
AGAACAACTCCGACCCGGGCTTCTGCGACCATAGCTTCATCAACGTGCAGGAAGCTGCGCGGTAGAATCCAGTATTTGAATCGCCAAGACGCCAAGACCGCCAAGCAGATCAAGTATAGATTTAACCATAGAGGCGCGGAGAGAAGCGGGAGATGGAAGTGAATTAAACGTGGCTCATCCGTCGAGGCATCGCGCTCAGCCCGTTTACCCTTGAACCTGCCCGCGCGCACTTCGGGCTCAATTCTCGTCTTCCTCCGTGTCTCTGTGGTAAATATGACTTGTTTTTCTTGGCGGCCCTGCGCTCGGCAAACTTACGGCTTGGCGTAAACAGGGACAAACCATGAGCACGCTATTTCAACGCAGGTTCTGCATGCCGGTTTTCCTCGCATCGCTGGTTGCGGCGTGGGGCAGCGCCGTCGCGGCCGACTGGAAGCCTGACAAGCGGGTCGTCGAGGTCGTCGTGCCCAATGCGCCCGGCGGCGGCAACGACCGCATCGTGCGGCTGGTCATCAAGATTGCCCAGGAAAACCGCCTCGTCGAACCGGTCATGAACGTGGTCAACAAGCCTGGCGCCGGAATCTTGCTGGGAATGAATTATCTCAACCAGCATGCCGGCGACGGTAACTACATTGCAATCGTTTCGGCAACGCTCCTGGGTGACTACGTTTCGGGACGCAGCACTGTCGGCCCTGCCGACATAACGCCCATCACTCAGCTGTTTACGGAGTACGTGGCTTTCGCGGTCAAGCCCGATTCAAGCATCAAGACCGGCAAGGAGCTCATGGCGCGGCTCAAATCCGACTCGAGCTCGGTCAGCACCGGGATAGCGGGGGGCATAGGCAACCACAACTACATCGCCCTCGCGCTGGTTACGCGTGCCGCCGGTGGCGACGTCAGGAAGCTCAAGGTGGTCAGGTTTGCCGGCGGCTCTCAATCGAACACCGCTGCGATGGGCGGTCACGTCGACATGGTGATTTCTCCGGCGGCTACCGTATTGCCTCACGTGCAGGCGGGCCGGCTGCGGTTCATTGCCATCACCGCGCCGACACGCCTGGCGGGCGCCTTTGCCGAGGTTCCCGTCTGGAAGGAACTGGGCGCGGACGCGGTGCTGTCCAACTGGCGCACCATCGTCGGGCCGCGCGGCATGACGCCGCCGCAGGTCGCCTTCTGGGAGAACGTGCTGGCGCGGGTCGTCGAAACCGAGGAGTGGAAGCAGATGCTGGAAAAAACCAGCGTGACGGGCGAGTTTCTGCGGAGCGCCGAAACCCGCGCGCAGCTCAAGGCAGATCACGACGAGCTGAAAACGGTCATGACGGAGCTGGGGCTGACCAAGCAATAGAAGGTGACCAGTGCCGGCGTGACCGCCGCTACGCTGAGGCGTGACGGTTACGGGTATTCCGTGTGCTTCGGAATCTCCGCCGGCTCGAGATACCACGGGGCCTTCGAACCCCAGAAGATGCTGTTATCCGGGCGTTTGCCCGGATCGCTGTCCAGTATGCCCGCCGGAATCAGATAATCGTCCCTCTCCCGGACCTTGTGAGGGACGCGGGTGCCGCATTTGCTGCAAAACCAGACTGCGAATCGCTTCGCGCCGGGGAGATCGAACCGGCTTACGGACGCTTCGCCGGCCAGCCAGGCGAACTGAGCCGAGGGCACGAAAACGTTGGCGGCATGCGCGCTCCCGGAAGCTTTCCGGCACCGCGAGCAATGGCAGTAGCGAAAGGCCGTAAAGGGCGGTCTGATCTCGAATTGCACAGAGCCGCACAAGCAACTGCCGGTGCATTTTTCCGATTCCATCACTGGCCCCCTCCCGCTGCAGTTGAGTCGACGGATTCTAGGTGCGCTTTCCCCGAACCCTGGCCAAGGCGCGTTTTGCGATTTCCTTGATGCGACGGCGTGTCTTTTCGAACAATGAGGTGACCGCTACGGGTGCACCAACCTTGGCTGGCGGCTCGCCCCGATGGCTGCCATGCTTCGACTTGCCACTCGAAGGGTGGACCTTCCCTCTTTTCCGTGCCGCAGATCTTGATTGCTTGCGTGTCGCCATGTTTGCTTGCAAATGGGTTCAATGTTTCTGCTGCTGCTGTTCCTGGGTCAGCGCCGCGATCACGCGCTGGCGCTTCACTTCCACCTCTTTCGCAAATCCGGGATGGTGCTGCTCGACGAAGCCCGTTGCGAGCCCGAGCTTGAGCAGCGCGACCGCGAATGTAGCCGAAAGGTCGTCCAGGTCGGGACTCAGCTTGGCGAGTTGCAGCGCCTCCATGGTCTCGTCGAAGAGCTGGTCCATCGCTTCGTTCAGCTCCTGGTCGAACAGCTTGGTCATTTGGGTCCACCGTGTGAAACGCGCATTCTAGCTCTTTTCAATTGGTGCGCCCTCCGTTGCTGCCGGCTTCGGAAACTCTTGAAGAGCATTGATCCAACTGCGTGATCCGTGATCCGTGATCCGTGATCCGTGA
>CAZQJF010000169.1:0-3035 GCA_964593735.1 uncultured Streptomycetaceae bacterium
TCCCGTTGGCGGCGGCGGCAAGATCGGGGATCGAGTCGACGAGCGTGCCGTCGAGATCGATCATCACCGCCTTGACCGGGAGTGGAAAGCTCGAGTTCTTATTTGCCACGGAAACACACCTTCCGTGGCTAGTTCTTCTGGACTGTGGCGAGTTCGGCGCGCATCTCCGCGATGGCAGCCCGATAGTCCGTCGTGCCGAAGATTGCCGATCCGGCGACGAAAGTGTCCGCGCCCGCGCGCGCGATCTCCGCGATATTCTCCACCTTCACCCCGCCGTCCACCTCCAGCCAGATATCGCGCCCGGCGGCCTGGATGCGTTTGCGCGCCGCGGTTACCTTCTTCAACGCCTCAGGTATGAATTTCTGGCCCCCGAAGCCGGGATTCACGGACATGATCAGGATGAGGTCGAGCCGGTCGATGACGTGATCGAGATGGGACAGCGGCGTTGCCGGGTTGAAGACGAGCCCCGCCTTGCACCCCTGGTCCTTGATCAGTCCGATGGTGCGGTCCACGTGCTCGGAGGCTTCGGGGTGAAACGAAATGATGTGCGCGCCCGCCTTCGCGAAATCGGGGACGATGCGGTCCACCGGCCGGATCATGAGGTGCACGTCGATCGGCACTTTCACGAGCGGCTTTATCGCCTCGCAAACCAGCGGCCCGATGGTGAGGTTGGGGACGTAATGATTGTCCATCACGTCGAAATGCACGAGGTCGGCGCCGGCCGCCACCACCGCTTCGACCTCTTCGCCGAGCCGGGCGAAGTTGGCCGACAGTATGCTCGGGGCGATGCGATAGTTCATGCGGATTTCGCGCGAATTTCGTGCGTTACGTGGCGCCGGGGATTGTACCGTACCCACGCCCTGCCGCTCGCTTGCGCGCGCCGTCGAAATGATAAAGAATCGGCGCCATGGCGGACAAGAAGCACGAGATCAAGATTACGGCGCGCACCGCATTCATACCGGAGCAATCCGATGTGAACGGCGGACGTTACGTCTTCGCCTACACCATCACGATCCACAATCTCGGACCGGTCCCGGCACAACTCATCAGCCGCCACTGGATCATCACCGACTCGAACAACCAGGTGCAGGAAGTCCGGGGCAAGGGAGTGGTCGGCGAGCAGCCGCTGCTGCGCCCGAACGAGAGCTTCGAATACACCAGCGGAACCGCCATCGCGACGCCGGTCGGGACGATGCGCGGCAGCTACCAGATGAAGACGCAGGGCGGCGAGGAGTTCGACGCGCCGATTCCGGAGTTCACGCTGTCGATGCCCCGCGTATTGCATTGACCATACGGGGTCAAGGTTCAAGGTTCCGGGTTCAAGGTTCAACGTTCAAGGTTGTGAACACGGTGTTTTGAGCATCGAACCTGGAACTTTGAACCTTGAACCTGGAACCCTGAACACGGAACGCGTCGCTAGCTCGGCGGGTCTTTCCGATCGTCGCGTGACTTCTTGGAGCGCGGCATGGTCCACCAGACGATGAAGATCAGCAGTGCAAGCGCCACGCCCGCTTCCAGCAACAGCCACGCCATCCCGCTCATACTAGGATTGTGTCGGACTTGGTTCCGACACAATCCTTAGGCAAAACCGCCCGCAGGCAAACCGCACAATTGGATCGGAAACGCATGAATTAGGCCCCGCTCGTGTCATTATTGATCGCCAAAACAGGTCTTTTCACCCGTTGCCTTGCAAGTCTGCGGGCGGTTTTGCATTTAGCAGCCTGTCGGAGCTTCAAGTCGGACAGGCTGCCAGGAACCCGTTCATTCAGGTTACGATCATGAAGTGTAATGGATCGTTGAAACGGGCGCGCGAGCTGACGCTTGCGCTCGCGCTCGCGCTGGCGGGCTGCGAGACGCTGGCACCCAAACCGGTGCCGCCGGGCCCCCAGACACAGACTGCCCCCCCTCCTCCCAAAGAGGCAACGCCGGCACTACCCCCGGCAGTTGCCGAACCCGCGAAACCGCCACCGGCTGTCGACGCGAGCGCGTTGCGTCGCGGCGCCTGGAGCGATTTGCCCGCGTGGCAGGCGGACGACCCGGCTGCCGCCTGGAGCGCGTTTCGCACCAGTTGCCGCGCGCTCGCCAGGCAGGATGCCTGGCGCGACGTGTGCACGGTCGCGGAAAGCATGGTGTATCCCGACCGCGACACCGCGCGTCGTTTCTTCGAAGCCCATCTCACCCCGTTCCAGGTCGTCAATACGGATGGCTCCGAGGAAGGGCTGATCACGGGCTACTACGAGCCCTTGCTGAGAGGCAGCCGCACGCCGAGCGCCCGCTATCGTTTTCCCGTATACGGCGTGCCCGACGATCTGCTCGTCCTCGACTTGACTGAGGTGTATCCGGATTTGAAGGGCATGCGGTTGCGCGGCAGGCTGGAGGGGCGCCGGGTCGTCCCTTATTTCGACCGCGGCCAGATCGAGCGGGGTCGCGCGGCGGTGGCCGGAAAGGAAATCGCGTGGGTCGACGATCCCGTCGATCTGTTTTTCCTCCAGATCCAGGGCTCGGGGCGTATTGCGCTTGCCTCGGGGGAAACGATCCGCGTCGGCTATGCCGAGCAGAACGGACATCCCTACCGCTCGATCGGCAGGGTGCTGGTCGAGCGCGGCGATCTGCCGCTCGAGAAGGCTTCGATGCAGGGCATCAAGGGCTGGGCGCGGGCCAATCCCGACAAACTCAGTGAGCTGCTCAATCAGAACGGAAGCTACGTATTCTTCCGCGAGCTTCCGGGCGATCTGCCCGGACCGCTCGGCGCGATGGGGCTGCCTTTGACGTCCCGCCGGAGCATTGCAGTGGACCCCCGTTTCGTTCCCCTGGGCGCGCCGGTGTACATTTCCACCACGTGGCCGTTGAGCAGCCGGCCGCTCAACCGGTTGATGATCGCCCAGGACACCGGCGGCGCGATCCGTGGCGCCGTGCGGGCGGATTACTTCTGGGGCTTTGGAGAGGAAGCGGCGCGCGAGGCCGGGCGCATGAAGCAGGCGCTCAGGATGTGGGTGCTGTTGCCCAACGACTTTCGCGTTCCGCAGTGATAGCAG
>CAZQJF010000169.1:3135-4231 GCA_964593735.1 uncultured Streptomycetaceae bacterium
TCGCGGCCGGAACTGACGCTCAGCAGCACGCGGCTTTTCACCGGGCGATCGTCCTTGCGGCCGGGCGTGAACGGTATCGCGGTGAGGCTCGCCCGCGCTGCGTCGAGCAGGGCCGGCGGCAGAGCGGGCTCCCCCGGCCTGACATCGACGACCTGGCCGAATTCGTCGATACGCAACCACAACAGCAAACGCGCGCCAGCGTTACCGTCCCCCGCGACTCCGGCGTAGTCCAGCCTGATGGGGGCCAGCGCTCGCGGGTAGCTGTCCAGTTCGTGCGCCGCATACCAGGCGGTATCAATGGGTTGCGGCAGCGTCCGAACGCTCGGCTCCCTCGCGCGCATCGCCGGCGTGTCTTGCTCTGGCTGGATCTTCGTAACCATCGGCGCCGTGCGCTTCCCTGCCCCCGCGGCCGGGGCAGACTCAAGAACCTGAATCGATTCAAGCGATGGATCTGGAGATGGGGTGAGACTGGTAAGAAATGGGGCCAAGGCGGGACCTTGATTTCTCGCGATACTCGAGCCTGGCCCCATTTCTCCCATTTCTATCCGCACATCCAACGTGGACGACGGCCGGACCTGCGCCCGGTGCGCTTGCGGGAGGCCCGCCAACAGCCAGAGGTGGGCCATCGCGGAAATGCAAAACGCCAGCCCGAGGCGCCACGGCGCAACGCGGCCTCTGCTGTACAGCGGCGTCGCCACGGCCGGCATGGCTGGAATCGGGGCCATGCAGGTGTAACGCGGGGCATCCGCGCCTGTTGACCTGGCCCGCATGCCATCACACTGGCATGCGTAACAGTCGATTGGGCGAACGTGCCACCAATGGCTGAGGGAGCATGCGGACCAACGGGCCGGCGCGCCGGCCCATCCGCACAGTTCTTGAGGAATATTCAGACCAGGACGGGCCTGCTCTCTTCCGACCGCAGAGGTGCCATTTCAAGGCACCGGGGGGGGTGCGGGGGGGAATGGGAAGGCCCCTCGGATTTTCAGGAAGGGGCCCATTCCCCCTGCTCAATTTCAGGCCCCGTTCTATTTCCGATCGTAGAGGTGCTATTCAAAGACACCCGGGGGGCACGGGGGGAACGGGAAGGCCCCGATGA
>CAZQJF010000169.1:4331-6533 GCA_964593735.1 uncultured Streptomycetaceae bacterium
CCCGTTCCTATTTCACCGAATTCAGGGCCTCTTCGAGCTTGTCGGCTGCGAGGAACCCCCCTACCTGCCGGCCATCGGCGAGGTAAACCGCGGGCGTGCCGCGGGCGCCGAAGCGCTTGGCGAGCGCGAGGTTCTTCTCGATCGGCGTGTCGCAGCTCTTGCCGCCATCCTGCATCTGCACGGTGCCGCGGGTCATTACATCGTCCCAGGCTTTGACCCGGTCCCTGGCGCACCAGACCATTTTCGATTTCTCCACCGAGTCCGGCGAGAGGATAGGCCACAGGAACGTGTAGATCGTCACGTTGTTCATCTTTGCCAGCTCGCCGTGGAACTTCCTGCACCAGCCGCAATTCGGGTCTTCGAACGTATAGATCACCCGCCTGCCATTGCCCTTTACTCGCTTTATTGCGAGATCGGCCGACTGCTTCAGGGCCCGGGTGTTGATCTGCGCGGTACGCTCGTCCGTAAGGTCGCGTTCGGTCGGTCCGCGCAGGTCGACCAGGTTGCCGATGAAGACAAAGCTGCCTTTTTCATCGGTGTACAGGATGCGCCCGCCGAGGACGACCTCGTAGATTCCGCTGAAGGGCGTCTTGGAGACGCTCTCGACCGGCACGTCCCGGAACTTGCTCTGCAGCGACTTGCGTATGTCCGCTTCGCTGCCGTGCGCAACCGCCGCAAGCAGGCCCAGGAACGCGATTGTCGCGGCAATCAGTCTTCGTGGCATCGTTTACCCTTGTTTTCCCGGCAACCTGTCCGACATGGATGGGCTAAGGAGATTGTCGCACGCGAGTCCGGCAATCTCCTCAGGCTACAGCCTGCCGCACCAGGAAGTTCTTCAATTGCGGCTGGCGGTTGACCAGTCTCAAACCGGTGTTCCGCGCCGTCCCCAGCCAGACAGCCTCGTTGTTGAAAAGTTTCTGGAGGGCATGGGTCGTGAACTGCATCACGGCCACGTCTTCCTTGCGCGCGCGCTCGTAGCGCCGCAGCAACGCGTATTCGCCGCAATCGTGCCGGCCCTCCCGCGAATCGAGCGTTGCGGCCAGCACGCGCGCGTCACGAAATCCGAGATTGACGCCCTGCCCCGCGAGCGGGTGCACGTTGTGCGCGGCGTCTCCCACCAGCGCAACGCGCGGCCTGACGAACTGCGCCACGCGCTGCAGCCTGAGCGGGAAGGCCGCCGCCGCCGTGATGAGATCGAGCGCGCCCAATACGCCGTGGCTCGCCGTTTCCACCTCCCGCGCCAGGTCGTCTCCAGCGAGCGCAAGCAAGCGCTCCCCGCGTTCCTTCGCAACCGACCACACCATGGAGACACGGTTGCCCGCCAAAGGCAGCAGGGCCAGCACGCCATCGCGCTGAAACCACTGAAACGCGACGCCCCGATGCGGTTGCCCGCAGGAAAAATTGGCGACCACACCCAGCTGGCCGTAGTCGACCGGCGTCATCGCAATTCCCGCCTGTTCCCTCACCCACGAGTCGGCGCCATCCGCGGCCACGACGAGCCGCGCGGCAAGGTCGCTGCCATCGGTGAGCGTCAATGTTGCATGACGCGTTCCGATTTCGAGCGTTGCGCAACTCGCGGGTGAAATGACGCGCACCGCGCCGGGTTCCACGGCGCGCCACAGCTCGCGCTGAAGGAGGCGATTTTCCACGATGAAAGCGAGCTCGCGCAGCCCCGCGTCGTAGGCGCTGAATTCGAGGCGAGCGCTGCCGTCATCGCCGTGGATCTCCATGGTCTCCACGCGCGTCAGGCGTTCCTGCGGGAGTTGCCCCCATACGCCCAAGGCATCGAGGAAGGCAGCGGTGCCCGGGCTGACGGCGTAAACGCGGTGGTCCCAGGAATCGTCTTCGGCAAACGCTTTGACCGGCTGAGGCTCGATCAACGCGAGCCGCAAGCCCGCTCGCCGCAGCGCAGCCGCAAGACTGAGACCGACCAGCCCGCCGCCGACGATGGCGACGTCGAATTCAGCGGACATGCGCCGCGTAGCCTTTCCGGATCACCCGCGCAGTGTAACGCCACCCTCGCGGGTTCGCGATATGAAATTCCGCCTTGGATTGTGGTAGCACAACCGAACCTGGGAGGACTATAACTAACGGATAGTTATCAAGAATATGGAAGAGATTCAGCAGGTTAACTTGACAATGGCGGACTGCGTGTTAGAGTCGCGCTTCCCGTGGCGAGTTAGCTCAGCGGTTAGAGCAGCG
>CAZQJF010000170.1:0-6518 GCA_964593735.1 uncultured Streptomycetaceae bacterium
CCGCCGCGCGCGCCCGCCGAGCGTGCGCGCCGCTTCGAACACGGTAACGGGGATACGGCGCTCGGCAAGCGTGACCGCGGCCGCCATGCCGGCGTAGCCGCCGCCGATCACGACTACTTTCATGCCATTGGCGGTTTCAGGTTCCAGGTCTCAGGTTCCAGGTTGCATGTCCTGAAATCCTGAAACTCGAAACTTGAAACCCGGAACTTGAAAACTGAAGTTAGGCGGTGATCGTTTCCCGGGTTGCGGCGCGATGACCCGCCCACACTGCCTCGGGCACGAGCACCAGGCCTTCAAGTATCCGGCGCGCCGTGCGCACCAGCGCCGCGCGGCGCAACTCCTGCTTGCCGCCGGTGAAATCCACGTCGAGGTCCAGGATGATCATGCCTTGGGGGTGCTCGATCCGGATCATGCCCTGGGGCGCGGGCGGCAGAGGAGAGATCTGCGATGCCACCGTTCCGGGAATGGCGCAGGCCGAGGCGATACATACGGTCCCGGTCACCGGATGAGCCTTGTGGCAGGTTTCGGGTACGAAGAAGCGCGACGCAATAGTTCCGCCGTTGCGCGGCGCGGACAGCAATGCCATCTTCGGCACCACCGACTTCGCAACGTCGCCCATGCCCATCAGCGCGCCCGCCTTGCAGCGTATCGCTTCCATTCGTTTCAACATTTCCCGGTCCGCGTCGAGCGCGACGGCGGTCTCGTGGCCGGTCTTGCCGAACGCTTCTGCCCGCATCAGGACCACGGGCATCGCAATGTCCACACAACTCACGTCGACCCCGTCGATAACATCGAGTGGCTTGCCGGTAGGCAGCATTTTCTTCGTGACGGATCCGATCGCACTCTTGAAATTGATCCCGACGGGTGCCGCGGTCCCCGGGACCCCGTCGATCGCAGCGTTACCTTCATAGCTCACTTGGGCGCCCGGCGTCTGCACGATCGCTTCGACCAGCGATTGCGTATTGACATTGAAGATGCGCACCGGCGTCTCACCGTTCTTCGCCGGGACCAGTCCCGCCTCGATCGCGAACGGCCCGACCGCCACCAGCATGTTGCCGCAGTTGGGCTTGGTGTCCACGATGCTCTCGTTGATCTGCACCTGGGCGAACAGGTAATCGACATCTGCATCGGGCCGCTTCGACTTGCTGATCATCGCGACTTTGCTGGTTACCGAGTGGGAGCCGCCGATGCCGTCCACCTGGATCTGGTGCGGCGATCCCATCACCGAGAGGAGCACGGCGTCCCGTGTCGGGACGTCGGCGGGCAGGTCGGAGAGCTTGAAGAACGGGCCGCGCGAGGTGCCGCCGCGCATGATTACGCAAGGGATTTTGGTTTGCATACGGGTTTCTCCGGAGACTTTCTGATTATAAGGCCAATAGAAGTGGCTCGTGGCTCGTGGCTGGTGCATGCTCGCGAGCTGCAACCAGTAACGAGTAACGAGAAACGAGCCACCCCTTCAAAAAGCGTAGCGTCTAAGCCCGCCGTCCACCGGCAGCACCGAGCCGGTAATGTAGCGTGCGATGGGCGAGGCGAGGAAGACGGCGAGGCAGGCGAGTTCTTCGGGCTCGCCGTAGCGGCCGACCGGAATCTCCTCGGCAGACTGCTTCGCGCGGAATTCCGGGGAATACTTGCGGCGGATCTGCTCGCTCATGATGCGTCCAGCCTCTGGAGCGTCGACCGGCAGCGCCGGCTTGCTGCCGCCCGCGCTGTTCATCAATATGTCGATACGTCCGAGCGCATCGAGCGCGGCTCGCGCGAGGCGCGCCGGGGCGCCCTCGGGCATCATGTCCATCTCGATGATCCCGGGGCAGGACCCGCCCGCCGCGGCGATCTCCCGCGCAAGCTCTTCGAGCAGCGCCTTGCGCCGCGCAACGATACAGAGTTGGACCCCCTCCGCAGCGAGCGCCGCGGCGATGGCGCGCCCGATGCCCGTGCTCGCCCCCGTTACTAACGCGGTTTTCCCTTTCAACTGAAGATTCATATTCTCAACTCCAGAAAAAGCGTGATCCGTGAATCGTGATCCGTGATCCGATTGCGGTCAGTCAAACACCTGGAGGTTTTGTCGACTCACGGATCACGGATCACGGCTCACGGCTCACGCATTCAGCCCTTGACCCACGTCTTCCACGCGATCCACAGCTTGCGCACGGGCGTGAGCGAGGTGCGCTGGACCAGCACGCGACAGCCGTCCGCCCGGATTTCCTCGAGCAGCGTCTGGTAGATCCCAGCCATGACGATCCCCGCGCGCTGCGCTTTGCGGTCTTCGGGCGGCAGCTTGGCGAAGGCCGCGCGATAGTATCCGAGGGCGCGCTCGATCTGGAATTCCATCAGGCGGCGGAAATTCTCCGTCTCTCGCGCCTCGCCAATGTCGTTCACGGTAACGCCGTGTTGCGCCAGTTCGTCGAGCGGCAGGTAGATCCGGCCGCGGCGCGCGTCCTCGCCCACGTCCCGGATGATGTTCGTGAGCTGGAACGCCATGCCGAGATCGGCCGCGTATTCCAGGGAGCGGGGGTTCTGATAGCCGAAAATTTCCGCCGACAGCAGGCCGACCACACCCGCCACGCGATGGCAATACAGCTTCAACACGTCGAAATCGGCGTAACGGTCATGGTCCAGGTCCATCTCCATGCCAGCGATGATCTCGTACAGCCGTTCCTCCGCGAGGTTGAAGCGGGGCAGCAGCGCGGCGATTGCGCGCGAAACGGGATGCTGCGGCTCGCCGCGATACGTCGCAGCGACTTCGTTGCGCCACCACGCGAGCTTCGTGCGGGCGAGGCCCGCGTCCGGGCATTCATCCACCACGTCGTCGACTTCCCGGCAAAACGCGTAGAGCGCGGTAATGGCGCGGCGTCTCTCCGCGGGCAGAAACAGAAAGCTGTAATAGAAGCTCGACCCGCTGGCGGCGGCCTTCTGCTGGCAGTACTCGTCGGGAGTCATTCGTTATTGCTGCTAGAGCGAACGCGCTAGCAGCAATGGCCAGTCGAACCATCCGAGCTCCGGCCGGTGCCGGAACATGTCGCCCCGGACGCGCCGCAGCTTTTCCAGTATGCGAAGGCCCCCCTGTATGGTTGCGCGGATCTCGAGGCCGATGCGGCCGGGCAGCGCGCGCCCGAGCGGAGCGCCCGATTCGAGCATCGCGCGCGCGCGATCCACCTGAAAGCCGATCAAGGCACGCCAGGCGTCGTCGCACTCCCGCCCGGCAATGTGCCGCTCGGTGACGCCGTATCGTTTCATCTCGTCTTGCGGCAGGTAGATGCGGTCCTTGGCGTAGTCGATCTCCACATCCTGCCAGAAATTCACGAGCTGCAGTGCCGAGCAGATAGAATCGGAAGCGGCGAGATTCCCGGGGGTAGCGTGGCCGAACACATGCAGCAGCAGCCGGCCTACCGGGTTGGCTGAACGGCGGCAGTAATCGAGCGTTTCGGAAAAGTCGGCGTAACGGTTCTTAACCACATCCTGAGAAAAGGCGTCGAGCAGGTCACAAAACAGCTGCAGCGGCAGATCGTAATCGCGGGCGGTGCGCGCAAGGTCTTGAAACAGCGGGTCGCCGGGGACCAGGCCGCGATCTATGGCCTCCAGCTGGGATCGGTAAGCTGCGAGGTTGGCGAGCCGCGCCTGCGGTGGATCCGCCCCTTCGTCTGCGAAATCGTCCGCGCTGCGCGCGAAACGGTAGATCAGCGCGACCGGATCACGAAACTTCGAGGGCAAAAGCAGCGATGCGACGGGGAAATTTTCGTAGTGGTTGACAGCCATTGCGGCAATGCACAACCTGTGTTAATTCAATGAATTGAATTGAAACGTTAAGAAGGTTTGGGAGCTTTCGGTGTGCAGTTGATTATATTACAATCGGAAAGTGGTGAAATGGCGGCGAAAGTGGCGGAATTGGTAGACGCACCAGATTTAGGTTCTGGCGCCGCAAGGCGTGGGGGTTCGAGTCCCTCCTTTCGCACCACGGAAGGAGGATGCAGCAGAAACCGTTTGTCCAGGCGCCGGGCGCCCGCCCCGACACTCGCGCAGGCGAAACCCTGGAATCACCGTAGTCATGGATGAAATGCAAGCGAATCTGGAAAGATTGAGCGAACTCGAGCGGCGTCTCAGCGTGACGCTGCCCGTGTCGGACATTGCAAGTGAAGTCGAGAGCCGCCTGAAGCGCCTCACGCGCACGGTAAAAATGCAGGGATTCCGTCCGGGCAAGGTGCCGCTGAAGGTGGTGGCGCGGCAGTACGGCCCCCAGGTGCGCCAGGAAGTGCTCGGCGATGCGATGCAAAAAAGCTTCGGCGACGCGGTGCGCGAGCAGAATCTGCGCGTCGCGGGCTACCCGCGGTTCGAACCCAAGCCGCTGAACGAGCAATCGGCGGAGTTCCAGTACATTGCGGTGTTCGAGGTCTACCCGGAAGTCAGCGTAGGAGACCTCTCGCAGGCCGCCATCAGCCGCCCGGTGTTCGAGGTGGGCGAAGCGGAAGTCGACAAGACCATCGAAATCATGCGCAAGCAGCGCGCGGTTTTCGATGCCGTGGATCGGCCCGCGCAGACCGGCGACCGCGTGACGATCGATTTTCGCGGAACTCTGGATGGCGCCGAGTATCCCGGGTCTTCCGCCAAGGGCCACGCGGTGGTGCTGGGGGAAAACCGGATGCTGCCGGACTTCGAGGCGCAGGTCATCGGGCTGAAGCGCGGCGAGTCCCGGGCGTTCGATCTGCGATTTCCGGACGATTACCATGGCAAGGATGTCGCGGGCAAGACCGCACAGTTCGAGGTAACCGTCGGGGAAGTGGCGGCCCCGCGCCTGCCGGAGGTCGACGCCGAATTCGCCAAGGTACTCGGCGTCGAAGCCGGGGACATCGCCACGATGCGAGCGGAGGTGAGGCTGAATCTCGAACGGGAGGTCAAAGCCCGTCTCAAGAACCGCGTCAAGGACCAGGTGATGCAGGCGCTGCTCGATTCGACGCGGATAGAAGCGCCGAAGGGGCTGGTGCAGCTGGAAATCCAGCGCATGGAAGCCGCAGCGCGGCAGGACCTGGCGCAACGCGGCGTCAGGGTGAAGGAAGGCACGGCGTTGCCGGTGGAGATGTTCGAGGCCCCTGCGCAGCGCCGGGTCAATCTCGGCCTGATCCTCGCCGAGTTGGTGAAGATACATGGCCTGTACGCGAAGCCGGAACAGGTGCGGGCGCTGGTCGAGGAGCAGGCGCAGAGCTACGAGCGCCCCGAGGAAGTGATAAGGTGGTTCTATGCCGCCCCGGAGCGGTTGCGCGACATCGAGTCCGCGGTCATGGAGGAAAACGTTGTCGCACGGGTGCTGAGCATCGCCAGGTTGCAGGACCAGGCGGTCAATTTCGACGAACTGATGGGGAACAAGTAATGGCAAGCCACATGATGGAACCGCAGGGCCTGGGGTTGATCCCGATGGTGATCGAGCAGAGCGGGCGCGGCGAGCGCGCGTACGACATATATTCGCGGCTGCTCAAAGAGCGAGTGGTGTTTCTGGTTGGACCCGTCACGGAGATCACGGCCAATCTCATCGTCGCGCAGTTGCTGTTTCTGGAGTCGGAGAATCCGGACAAGGACGTCTCGTTTTACATCAATTCTCCGGGGGGCATGGTCTCCGCGGGGCTCGCGATCTACGACACCATGCAGTTCATCAAGCCCCACGTGTCCACGCTGTGCGTCGGCCAGGCGGCGAGCATGGGGGCGCTGTTGCTCGCGGCGGGGGCCAAGGGCAAGCGCCACTGCCTGCCGAATTCGCGCGTAATGATCCATCAGCCGATGGGCGGTTTTCAGGGTCAGGCCTCGGACGTGGAGATCCACGCCAAGGAAATCCTTTTTCTCAAGCAACGGTTGAACGAAATAATGGCCAAACACACGGGCCAGGAGATGAAAACCATCGATCGGGATACCGACCGTGACAACTTTCTCAGCGCCGAGCAGGCGGTGATCTACGGCATCGTGGACAAGGTGCTGGTCAGCAGAGCCGAAAGCATGGCTTAATGTCGTACTGGACGGCATAGGAAGGATATATGTCTGACAAAGTGGGCGGGGAGAAGCTGCTGTATTGCTCGTTCTGCGGGAAGAGCCAGCACGAAGTGCGCAAGCTCATCGCGGGCCCGTCGGTATTCATCTGCGACGAGTGCATCGAGCTTTGCAACGACATCATCCGCGAGGAGACCCAGGGCGACCACAGCGCCAAGGGCGCCAAATCGGACCTGCCGGTGCCCAAGGAAATCCGGGCCATCCTCGACCAGTACGTGATCGGGCAGGAGCTCGCCAAGAAAATCCTGTCCGTCGCGGTCTACAACCACTACAAACGCTTGAAAACGATCAGCAAGAACGACGACGTCGAGCTGGCAAAGTCCAATATCCTGCTGATCGGGCCGACCGGCTCGGGCAAGACCCTGCTCGCGCAGACGCTCGCCCGCCTGCTGAACGTGCCGTTCGTGATGGCCGACGCCACCACCCTGACGGAAGCGGGCTACGTCGGCGAGGACGTGGAGAACATCATCCAGAAGCTGCTGCAGAAGTGC
>CAZQJF010000171.1:0-6512 GCA_964593735.1 uncultured Streptomycetaceae bacterium
CGCTTCGCTACGCTCAATACGAACGGTTCTTTTGGCTATTTTCAACAAACTGCTAGCGCCTCACGCCTGACTCCGCACTATGACCACTCGTGAAGGGAGCCTCGAGCCTCCCACCCGGCATCCGCTCGACTGGCAGGCGCCGGAGTTCTACGAGCACGCCCGTATCGAGAAGGAGCTCGGGCGGGTCTTCGATATCTGCCACGGCTGCCGGCGCTGCGTGAACCTGTGCACCGCGTTCCCGCGGCTCTTCGATCTCATCGATGAGAGTCCGACCGGCGAGCTGGACGGGGTGCCGACGGAGCGCTATCGGGAAGTTGTCGACCAGTGCTACCTGTGCGACATGTGCTACATGACCAAGTGCCCGTACGTGCCGCCGCATCCATGGAACGTCGACTTCCCGCACTTGATGCTGCGCGCGAAGGCGGCCGGGTTCAGGAAGGGCGGGGCGAAGTTCCGCGACAAGCTGCTCTCGAGCACGGATGCCCTCGGCAAGCTCGCGACGATACCCGTCGTCGTACAGTTCGTGAACGCCGCCAACCGGACGGGCATTGCGCGCAGCGCCATGCAGCAGGTGCTCGGCGTGCACCGCGACCGCAAGCTGCCGGAGTATGCGGGCGCGAAATTCCGCAGCACTGCGCGGCCCGCCGCGACTTTTGCGCAGCGCGACGGCAAGGACACTCCCGGCAAAGTCGCCGTGTTCGCCACGTGTTACGTGAACTACAACGAGCCCGACATCGGCCACGACCTGCTGAGGGTGCTCGAGCACAACGAGATTCCGGCCGTGGTGGTGGAGAAAGAGGCCTGTTGCGGCATGCCGAAGCTCGAGCTCGGCGATCTCGAGGCGGTGGCGCGGCTGAAGGCGATCAACATCCCGGTGCTCGCGGCGCTCGCCAGGGCCGGCCATGCGCTGGTGACGCCGGTGCCGTCGTGCACGCTCATGTTCGGGAAGGAGTTGCCGTTGATGTTTCCCCATGATGCCGACGTGAAGGCGGTTGCGGATGCGATGTTCGATCCGTTCGAGTACCTGGTCCTGCGCCACCGGGACGGACTGCTCAAGACCGATTTCAAGACCGCCCTCGGCAGGGTCTCGTATCACGTCCCGTGCCATCTGCGGGTGCAGAACATCGGGCAGAAGACACGCGAGCTGCTCGAGAAGGTGCCCGGCACGCAAGTTCATACCGTAGAGCGGTGCTCCGGCCACGACGGGACCTGGGGCGTGAAGGTCGAATACTTCGAGAACTCGATGAAGATCGGCCGGCCCGTGTTCCGCCAGATGGGCGAGGGCGAGCCCCGATACGTCAGCTCGGATTGCCCGATTGCGGCGCGCCACATCATGCAGGGGATGGGCGAGACGAAGGCGGAGAAGCAGCATCCCATCACCTTGATCAGGATCGCCTACGGTTTATGAGGGAGTGACTCGTTGCTCGTTTCTCGTTCCTGGTGGCTGGCCGGCCGACCGGGCCGTTGACGAGAAGCGAAAACGAGAAACGAGAAACGAGCCACGCTTTTCATGCCTCAAATCACCCGCGCCAGCCTGATGACGCTCGAAGCCTATGCCAGGGAGCGGCCTGAGTTTCGCGCGCGCGTGATGGCGCACAAGAAGGACCGTACGGTGCCGCTCGGGGATAACGTAACGCTGATATTCGAAGACGAGCTCACCATCCGCTATCAGATCCAGGAGATGCTGCGCGTCGAGCGCATCTTCGAGGACGAGGGCATACAGGAGGAACTCGACACCTATAACCCCCTCGTCCCGGACGGCGGGAACTGGAAGGCCACCATGATGATCGAATATGCGGAGGTCGAGGAGCGCCACCGGATGCTCGCCAAGCTGATAGGGATCGAAGACAGGGTATGGGTGCAGGCTGCCGGGCATCCCCGGGTCTATGCCGTCGCCGACGAGGATCTGGAGCGTGAAACCGAGGTGAAAACCTCCTCGGTGCATTTCCTGCGTTTCGAGCTCGCGCCGGACATGGCGCGGGCATTGAAAGCGGGCGCCGCGCTGGCGGTGGGCATCGACCATCCGGAGTACAGTGTCACCGTGGCGAGCGTGGAGCCCGCGAAGCGGGACTCGCTGGCAGGCGACCTCGCTGCCTGAACGCCGCTGCGCCCGTGGCGAACGCACAGGGCTATGATATTCTGGTAATTCACAACCCGGGGACAGGTGGCTCATGCTGACAGCCCTCATGCTTGCTCGATTCGAGAGCCGCCTCAAGGAAGTCGGCGTGCCGATGTCGGTGCAGTTGTGGAACGGGACGACCGTCGGCGCGTCCGGGGAAGCCCGCGTTCAGATGACGTTGAAAACGCCGGCGGCGCTTACCCTGCTGCTCAATCCCACCATGGGCAAGTTCGCAAGGAGCTACGTCGAGCAACAGCTCGACGTAGACGGCGCCGCGCGCGACGTGATGCGCTTTACCGAAGTCCTCTGCCGCGCCCAGATCGAGGCGCGGCGCGGCCGGCGCTTTCGCTCGTGGGGACGGCACACCCAGCTTTTCGACCGCCGGGCCATCAGCAGTCACTACGACGTGAGCGATGAGTTCTTCGGGCTGTGGCTGGATCGGCAGCGCGTCTATTCCTGCGCCTATTTTCGGCGGGCGGACGATACCTTGGACATGGCGCAGGAACAGAAACTCGATCACATCTGCCGGAAACTCCAGCTCGCGCCCGGCGAGCGCTTTCTCGACATCGGCTGCGGCTGGGGCGCGCTCGCCATCTGGGCGGCGAGCCGTTACAAGGTGCAGGCGCTCGGCGTGACGCTTTCGCAGAACCAGTACGCGTACGCACAGGAGAGAATCAGGGAGCTCGGGCTGGAGGGACGCTGCGACGTGCGGCTGCTCGACTATCGCGACGTGCCGGAAGACGACGGCTACGACAAGATCGCGAGCATCGGCATGTTCGAGCACGTCGGCCGGAAGAACTTTCCGGTGTACTTCGGCAAGATCGCGCGGCTGCTCAGGCCCGGCGGTCTGGTCATGAACCACGGCATCACGCTCAATACGCCGGGGCAGCAGTTCCTCGGAAGCGGAATCGGCGAGTTCATTCACGAATACGTCTTTCCCGGCGGTGAACTCGCCCATGTCTCGCAGGTGATCGAGGCGATGTCTGCGCAGGGCCTCGAGCCCTGGGACGTCGAAAGCCTGCGGCCGCACTACGCGAGAACGCTGTGGGCGTGGGTGGAACGGCTCGAATCCAATCGCGCTGCAGCGATCGCCACTGTCGGCGAGAAGGCGTATCGCGTCTGGCGCGTCTACATGGCCGGCTCGGCGCACGCGTTCGAGCGCGGGTGGATGTCGATCCACCAGGTGCTCGCGGGCAAGCCGCTTCCGAACGGGGCGCTCGCGCTGCCGCTCACGCGCGATCACATCTATGCGCGATAGCAGCCTGTCGGGCTGGCTGCCCGACAGGCTGCTATGAGGAAAGGTCCCTGGATTTGAGATTCAAAAGATTGCGGGCCGCGGTTTGCTGCCCAGAGTCGAAGCACGAAATGTCCACTCACCCGGTTCGTCCGTTTAGAGAGGTTCTTGTCGCCGTGTTCCTGTTGGCCGCGGCCGTCCCGGCCGCGGCCCAGTGGCGCATGTTCGACCCGGAGTTCGACGAGGATAAAAAGCCGTGGGCGGAAATCGAGGCCAAGCTGCCCCTGGCGCCGAGGCCGAAACACCTGATCCCGTTCGAAGCCGGCGGTGCGACGCCGCACCGCTTCTACATCGATGCGCCTTCGCTATCCGTAGGCGAGGACGGGATCGTGCGCTATACCATGGTAGTGAAGGCCGCCGGCGGAGCGACCAACGTGACGTTCGAGGGAATCCGCTGCGAAACGCGCGAGTACAAGCGTTATGCGGTGGGACGCGCCGACGGCAAGTGGACCCGGGCGCGTGAGTCCCAGTGGCGCCGCGTCGAGTACAAGGAACTCAACCGCCAGCACCACGTGCTGTATTCCGATTTTTTCTGCCCCGAACGCCACGCGAGAATGGTGACGGCAAAGCAGATACTGGCGGCGCTGAGGCAGTCGCGCGGAAACCTGCGCTGAGGCGCGCTGACAAGATGAGGGGATGGACCCCTCGTCGTCACTCCCCCTCGCTCGCCTGCATCAGGGCCCACATCTTTCATTTTGATATGGGCTCCAAGGGCGATTCCTCCTACTTCTTGCAGTCACCGAGGTGGCGGGCGGAGAAGTTCACGGCCATGTTGTGGGGCTTGCCGTCCACTTTCATCGACATGGTCTGCGTTCCGGTGTAGGAGTTGCCGGCGTAGGTGATCGTGCCGGAGCCGGTCATGGCGCTTTCACCCGCGCACGCCATTTTCCAGGTCGCCGTGTTGCCCTGCAGCTTGTAGTCGCTGACCTTGCATTGCTTGTCCCCTTGCGCGCCGGGTGTCGTCTTGCTGGGGTCCGCGAGGTCCGCTTTCGTGATGCAACGTTGCATCGTCTGCGGCGGCATGGCCGGCATGCCCGGCATTTCCATCTTACTGGTCATCTCCCACAGCCCTTCTTTCATATTGGGCGCTTGTGCGTGTGCGACAGAGAGCATGGGGGCGAGCAGGGCGGCGGCGACGTAACGCATGGTTGATCTCCAGTTGAACACAGTGCGCCTATGATACCCAGCGCGGAGGCGCTCCCGCGCGCAAAAGTTCGCGCTAAAGCAGGACCAAATTGTTGCGCCGCTACAGCAGCACAAGGTTGTCCCGGTGTATCAGCTCGGGCTCGTCCACGTAGCCGAGCCGGGCTTCGATTTCGCCCGAGGGCGCGCGCAGGATGCGCCGGGTTTCCGCGGCGCTGTAGTTCACGAGGCCCCGCGCGATCTCGCGCCGTGATTCGTCGAGGCAGCTCACGACTTCCCCGCGCTCGAACTCTCCGCTTACCTCGCAGACGCCGATCGGGAGCAGGCTCTTGCCCTGCGCCTTGAGCGCTTTTACTGCGCCCGTATCGAGCAACAGGGTGCCCCGGACCTGGAGGTGGTCGGCGAGCCATTGCTTGCGCGCGGCCAGCGTTGGCCGGTCGGCAACGAGCCGGGTGCCGACCGGCTCCCCGCGTGCGAGCCGTGTGAGTACGCGCGCCTCGTGCCCGGACGCAATGACGGTATGAGCTCCGCTGCGCGCCGCCCGCCTGGCGGCGAGCACCTTGGTCAACATCCCGCCACGGGCGTAAGAATTGCCCACGCCGCCCGCCATCGCTTCGAGCGCAGGGTCGTCCGCCCGGGCCTCGGAGACGAACTGCGCGTTCGGATCCCCGCGCGGGTCCCTGGTGTAGAGACCGGCCTGGTCGGTGAGGATGATCAGCGCGTCGGCCTCGATCAGATTGGTGACCATTGCCGCAAGCGTGTCATTGTCGCCGAACCGGATCTCGTCGATCGCGACGGTATCGTTCTCGTTGATGATAGGGATCACGTTCAGACCGAGCAGCGTGCGCAGCGTGGAGCGCGCGTTGAGGTAGCGCTTGCGGTCGGCGAGGTCTTCGTGGGTGAGCAGGATTTGCGAGGTCATCAGGTTGTGCGTGCGAAAGCACGACTCGTACGCCTGGATCAGGCCCATCTGGCCGATGGCGGCCGCAGCTTGCAGCTGGTGCAGCGCGTGGGGACGCTTCTTCCATCCGAGCCGCTGCATGCCCGCGGCTATCGCCCCGCTGGAGACGAGCACCACCTCCCGCCGCATCTCGCGCAGCTCGGCAATTTGCTCCGCCCATCGGGACAGCGCCTCCTGGTCGAGCCCCTCGCCGCGATGGGTGAGCAGGCTGCTGCCGATCTTGACCACCAGGCGCTTGGCGTTTACCAGGACGGAAGACACTCAGGTCTCCACCGCCGCAAGTGATTCCTGTTTCTCCACGTGCTGCGCGATCGCGTAGACCAGCGCGCGGCAGCCTTCGCCGGTGAGGGCGGAGATGATGAAGCTCTTGCCCTTCCAGCCAAAGCGGGTCAGAAACTGCTTGACCGCGCGTGCGCGCTCTGGCGGCTCGAGCAGATCGGCCTTGTTGAGCACCAGCCAGCGCGGCTTGCGGTAGAGCGCATCGTTGAACTTGCTGAGTTCCTTCACGATTGCCTTGGCCTCACGCACCGGATCTGCACCGGGCTCGAGCGGCGCCAGGTCGACGAGGTGGAGCAGCAGCCGCGTGCGCGCGAGGTGGCGCAGGAACTGGTGCCCCAGGCCGGCACCTTCGGCGGCCCCCTCGATCAGGCCCGGAATGTCGGCGATCACGAAGCTGCGGTTGATGTCGACGCGCACCACGCCGAGCTGCGGATGCAGGGTCGTGAATGGATAGTCCGCGACCTTGGGACGCGCCGCCGAGACCGCCCGGATGAACGTGGATTTGCCGGCGTTCGGCATCCCGAGCAGCCCGACGTCGGCGAGCACCTTCAACTCGAGCTTGAGCCGGCGCTTCTCGCCCGGGGTGCCGCGCGTGAACTGGCGCGGCGCGCGGTTCACGCTCGACTTGAAGTGGAGGTTGCCCAAGCCGCCTTTGCCGCCTTTCGCGAGCAATGCGCGCGCTTCATGGTGCGCGAGATCGGCGATCAGCTCCCCTG
>CAZQJF010000172.1:0-6477 GCA_964593735.1 uncultured Streptomycetaceae bacterium
ATGGAGTGCGCAAATTTACAATCGATGGAGCCTTCGATCAGGAGCCCGTGTTTCGCTTGTGTCCACCCCTTGCGACAGCTTCCGCCCACGCTGGCACGCCGTCAAGCGCGCACGAGCGCTCCACGCTGCGCCCGGTTCATCGTGTTCCTGGCACGATTTCCGCTTGGGAGAAATCGCGGCCGATGCGCGTGAACTCGAACCTCCACGACTCGCGCAAGTAGCGGACGCCTATGGGAAATCACGAAAGTGAACTTCTCCAACGCGACCGGTTCAGACCTACTGATTCCCACGGAGGAGCGCACATGAACGTACGCGAAGTGATGACCCAGGATGTAAAAATTGCATCGCCGGAAGACACGCTGCAGCACGCGGCGGAGATGATGGTCGATATCGATGCCGGCGTGTTGCCGGTGGGTGAAAACGACCGCCTGGTCGGCATGCTGACGGACCGGGACATCGCCGTCCGCGCCGTCGCCAGGGGCAAGGCGCCGGGCAGCACCACGGTGCGCGAGGTGATGTCGGCTGAGATCCGATACGTCTACGACGACGAATCGATCGAAGATGCGGCAAAGAACATGAGCAAGCTCCAGGTCCGGCGTCTGCCGGTGCTCAATCGTGAAAAGCGGCTCGTGGGTATCGTCTCCCTCGGTGACCTGGCCCTGAAGAAGAAGGGCGCCGCCGGCGATGCATTGAAGGGCATTTCCCAGCCGTCGTAACTGAAAGACGGCGGGAACCGCGGGCCGGCGGAATCTTCTCCGCCGGCCCGCGGCACCATTTGGCAGTTTGTTGAAATTCTCCGTTCGCGCTGAGCGTAGCGCCGCAGGAGCGGAGTCGAAGCGTGCCAGGTAACTAATTGCAGGTCGTTCATATTTCGACTCCGCTTCGCTACGCTCAATACGAACGGCTCTCCGCGCGATTTTTCAACAGACTGTTAGGGCGCGGCACTGCTCACTCCTTCCTCCTTCACGACGCGCTATTGCGCGGCCCATCCCCCATCCATTGACAGCAACGCGCCCGTGATCGAAGCGGCATCGTCGCCTGCCAGGTAGGTCGCCAGCGACGCGACCTGCTCCACCGTCACGAACTTCCGGGTGGGCTGGGCGGCGAGCAGCACGTCCCGCATCACCTGTTCTTCGGTGATGCCCCGCACTCTCGCCGTTTCCGGTATCTGTTTCTGCACCAGCGGCGTGAGGACGTATCCCGGGCAGATCGCGTTGACGGTGATGCCGAGCTCGGCCACCTCCAGCGCGACGGTTTTGGTGAGCCCGGCGACGCCGTGCTTGGCGGCGACGTAAGCCGATTTATAGGGCGACGCAACCAGGGCGTGCGCCGAAGCGATGTTGATGATGCGGCCCCACTTGCGCTGTTTCATGCGCGGCAGCGCGTGACGGATGGTATGAAACGCGGCGACGAGATTGACCGCGATGATCGCGTGCCACTTGTCCGCCGGGAACTCTTCGATCGGCGCGACGTGCTGGATGCCGGCGTTGTTGACGAGCACGTCGACCGCGCCGAATTCAGCGACTGCCTTGCCCATCATGGCCTCGATCTCGTCGGGCTTGCTCATGTCCGCGCCGTCGTAGCGCGCGGCGACGCCATGTTCCAGGGCGATTCTTGTGCGCAGCGCCTCTATGTCATCGCCGCGCCCGAATCCGTTCAGCACGATGTTTGCGCCCTGTGCAGCGAGTGCTTCGGCGATCCCCTGCCCGATGCCGCTCGTCGATCCGGTTACGAGCGCCGTCTTTCCTCTCAGCATTTCTGGACCTCCACCGGGACGACGGGAGACGAGCGGAAAACTAATGCAAGAAGCAACGCGCCCGGCATGCTTCCGCTGTATCGGCGCCCGTTTTCGTGAATTTATGCCCGCTTCATGCGCTCTTGTCGCGGCGCAACGACGTTCTCGTCATGCGGCGCTGGACCCGTGTGACTTTAGCCCGCGGAGGCGATCCTGAAAATGCCTAGATTTCATTATGTTGCGTAAGCGTCCGTGTGAAACTTGGCGCACCAAAAGCCGTGGTCCGATTCTTGCGTGTAACCGGGGAAAGCAAGCTTTATTAGGCATTTGCGGGTCCTGGTCCATAACAACTAAAGGAGCACGTCCATGAAAACCAAAGGATTCTGGGAAACCAAGCTGGTCGTTGCGCCCGCGAGCGCTTCCACCTGGGCTGTCGCCTTCTCGCGACACCTGATACCGGGTGCGCTGTTCAAGACGAAAACCGCCGCACTCGACTATGCGCTGCTGCTCGCGAACGCTGCCGGCCTCACCCGCAGGCAAGTAAAAGTCCTCGCCTAGTCTTATTATCCCGCTCTGCTGCAAGTCTGCGGGCGGTTTTGTATTTAGCAGCGTGTCGGAACTTCAAGTCCGACAGGCTGCTAGCATGTGCAGGGCGTTCAATTGCAGCATCATTCCCAATTCGTCGCCGAAGTACCAGCCGTCCTGCCACTTGCCGCCGACGAAGCGGGCAACGCCGATCTCGGGGATCTCGATGCGCCTATAGTGCCGCTTTCTCCGGGAAGGATAGCTCATGAAAATCGCCAGGACCTCGGCGCACACGCTGCGCGTGCCGTACCAGTTCCCGCTGATCGAGGAAACGCAGCACGCACTGGTCACGTTCGTCGAGATCGAGACCGACGAGGGCCTCAAGGGCCACGCCTTCTCCGCCTACCCGCTGCGCTTCAGCATCTCCGATTTCATCAATCGTGAAGCCGGCCCGACGATCGCCGGCATGGACCCGATGCGGCCCGAGGCGGTGCGCACCACGCTCTACTGGAAGCTTTCCAACAAGCACTACATGGGCACGTGGTCGTGCGCGGCGAGCATGATCGACGTCGCGCTGTGGGACATCCGCGGGAAGAGCGTGAAGCAGCCGATCTGGAAGCTGATGGGCGGTGCGCGCGAGAAGTGCCCGATCTACATCACCTGGGGCCTGCCCCGCTACAGCCGCGAGGAGCTGGTCGAAACGGCCAAGCAGCTGATCGCCGAGGGCCATACGCAGCTCAAGATGGCGATTGCGGCCAGCGCCAATCCGACGAGCCATATGTTCGGCGAGCCCACCGACGACGACATCCTCGAGGACGCCGCGCGCATCCGCCACGTGCGCGACGCGCTCGGCGACAAGGTGACGCTGATGATCGACGCCAACAAGAACGCGAAGCTGCCGCAGGCGATCCGCCTCGCCAGGCTGGTCGAGGACTGCAACCTCGCCTGGTTCGAGGATCCCGTGCAGAAGGCCGATCCGCGCCTGATGGCGCAACTGCGCCGGCAGACCACTATCCCCATCGCCGCCGGCAGCAGCGGCACCTACGACCTGGCGTACCTGCGCGAGTACTTCCTGAACGAGGCCATCGACATCGCGCAGCCCAACGTGCGCGACATCGGCGGCTTCACCGGCGCGCTGCACGCGGCGGGGCTCGCCCAGGCCTTCAACATCCAGCTCGAGATGGGCGGCAACTTCCCGCACCTCAACATGCATCTACACGCCGGCGTGCCCAACGGCGGCCGCGTCGAATTTCACCTGGGCGGCTGGCGGATCGGAGAGGCTCTCTTCGACGGCACACCCGCGCCCGTCAAGGGATGGGTGACGCTGCCCCAGACGCCGGGACTGGGGTTTACGCCGAAGGCGGGGATACTTGACCTGGCGGTCAAGGACTAGAGGCGTGATGGGTGATGGGTGAGGATGAACAGGATGTCGGCGCAGGCTGCGATATGAAAATCACGAGAACGTGAGATCCGCCGCCCCATCACTCATCACACATTGTTTACCTTCGCAGATAGCGCAGGACTACGAGGCTGCTTACTGCCAATGTGATGACGAGTGAGGTAATGACCCAGGACCAAAGCTGTCCGAAGGGAGAGTTCCCGCTGAAGAGGCGCGCGTAATAGCTTCCATCCAGCAGCGCAACCCCGTTCGGAATGAAAACGGTAATGATCGGCGTCGGCACAGGAGCAACCAGGATGGCAACTGCCAGCGAGAACAAAAGCATAGCGCCGTGCGAATTCCAGCGACGACGTTTCATGGCTCTGCCGGCAAAGAACGCGAGAGCTAAGAATGGCGATGCGAGCAGCGTCCACAATAGCGCCACGAAGAGAACCTTTGCGCCGATCTCTATGACGTCCATATGGTCATGAGCCGCTAGATCTGGACGAGCCCGTCTTCCCTACCCATCACTCATCACCCATCACCCATCACCGGGCTCACCCATCACCGGGCTCAAGTGCGTGACCAGCGTATTTCCATCTCTTCTCGGCTGTTCAGCGCCTGGCGCAGCAGCAAAAGCAGGCCCTTGTCCGCCCCGGGCTCCTCGAGGAGGTCGATCGTACCCTCGTTGATATGGTAGTCCTGATTGTAAGAGAATGAGCTTACGCCGAACCGGAGGAAAACGACATGACCGCCACCACCCTGTTCCATTTCTCGTTTGCCGTTAACGATCTCGACCGCGCCCGGACTTTCTACGGCGGGCTGCTCGGCTGTCCGGAAGGGCGCAAGCTCACCGGGCGTGCCGATTTCAATTTCTTCGGCCATCACATCGTCGCGCATCTTGCCCCCGAGGACGTGGTCGGAGACGATGGCCGCAAGCTCGCCGGCGACAAGACGCCGCTGCGCCACTTCGGCGTGGTGACGACGCTCGAGGACTTCGAGAAGGTCGCGGAACGGCTCACCAACGGCAACGCGGATTTCATCAACAAGCCCGCCGTGCGCCAGAAAGGCACGGTGCGCGAGCAGATGCTGATGACGGTGCGCGACGGCTGCGGCAACGCCATCGAGTTCAAGGGCCTGCGCAACGTGGCGGACGTCTACAACCAGGGCTGATGAGGCGGTTGGTGCGTGATGGGTGATGGGCGATGGGCGATGGGTGATGAAGTAACGAAATGACGGGAAATTCAAACGACGCACGAGCAACGGTTTCACCAGTCACGCCTCATCAGTCACGCCCGAGGTGCAATTATGAACACGAAGACCGGAGCGACCGAGGCGATCGCGTCGTTTATCGCAGGCACATCCCTGAACGACCTTCCGCCCGCCGCGGTCGAGAAGTCGAAGAAGGCAATCGCCGACACGTTCGCCGTGATACTGGCGGGAGCCGGCAGCGAAGTGGCCGAGCCGCTGCGCCGCTACGTGCACTCCGCCGGCGAAACGGGCGCGAGTCCGATATTGGGCACCGGCCTCACGGCGGCGGCCGAGATGGCAGCGCTGGTCAACGGCACCTTCGGTCACGCCCTCGATTTCGACGACGTGCTGTCCATGATGCCGGCGCACCCGAGCGCCGTGATAGTGGCTGCCGCACTGGCGAGCCTCGACGGAAAGCCCGTGAGCGGCAGCGCCTTCATCGAGGCTTACGCGCTGGGAGTGGAAGTCGGCGGCAAGATCGGCCTGGGCATGACCAACGAGCACTACCAGCGCGGGTTTCATGCCACCGGAACGCTCGCGCTTTTCTCGGGGCTCGCGGCGCTGATCAAGCTCCACCGGCTCGATGCGACCGAGGCGCGCCAGGCCTTCGGCATCGCCGGTTCCATGGCGAGCGGGTTGCGCCGCAATTTCGGGACGATGACCAAGCCGCTGCACACCGGGCTCGCCGCGCGCAGCGCTCTCACGGCATTCCGCCTCGCCGCTTCCGGTTTCACCGCCGCGCCGGACATCTTCGAGGCAAAGACAGGTTTTTTCGAGGCCTACGGCACGCCGGCATCGGATGCGCGGGTGACGGTCGAAGGCCTCGGGCGGCCCTACGTCATCGTCGATCCCGGGCTCGCGCTCAAGAAGTTTCCGTGCTGTTACGCATGCCACCGCGCCATGGACGGCGTGCTGACCCTGCGCGAGCAGCTTGGTTTCGACGCCGGAGCGGTGGACCAGGTGGTTTGCCGCATGCCTCCAGGCGGCATGCTGGTGCTCACGTATCCGCGCCCGGCAACGGGGCTGGAAGGAAAATTCAGCCTCGAATACTGCCTGGCGGCGGGCGTGCTGGAGGGCAAGTACAGTCTTTCGACGTTTACCGACGATGCGGTACGGCGGAGCGAGATAGCGTCGCTGTACGGGCGCATAACCGCGGTGGAAGATCCCGCCTGCCGCGGCGACGATCCGCAGTTCGAGAAGCGCAGCTCCGGGAGCCGCGGTTTCGTGGAGGTCGAAGTCTCGCTCAAGGACGGCCGGACCGGGAAAATACGCGTCGATCACCCGCCGGGCCATCCGCGGCGCGAGCTGACCTGGGACGATCTGCGCGCCAAGTTCGCGGATTGCGCCCGCTACGCGCAGCGTGTTTCAGCACCCGCTGCCAATCAGGCGTTCGAAGCGATACAGAAGCTCGAACAGGTGGCGGAGCTCCGGCAGGTCACCGATCTGCTGGCCTGATCAACGGCGTGAAGAAGTGAAGAGGTGAAGGCCCCGTTCAAAGTTCCGAGTTCAATGTTCAACGTTGAACGACTTACCTTGAACCTTGAACCTTGAACCTTGAACCTTGAACCTTGAACCTTGAACGTTGAAC
>CAZQJF010000173.1:0-6447 GCA_964593735.1 uncultured Streptomycetaceae bacterium
TCGAAGAGCAGATCGGCGTAGCGCGCTGCGCTCGCACTTCTCGGGCCAGTCCCAATCGAAATCGGCGATCGGCTTGAATGCGCCGAAACGGGCGTTATCGAGACGGCGTTTGAGCGAGCGGCGGGATCGCTCGGTGCTCTCGATCTCGATCACACGGGCCAGCCACGGCTCGGCTAGGAGCGTCTCGGCATGCGCGGCCAAGCCGTAGCAGCCGAGCCGGCGCAGCTCCTGTCGTGCCGTCTCAAGGCTGAGGGGAGTGGGTGTTGTCGGTGTCGTCATGCTCGTGGGGCTCCGTGGTCAGTCGGTCGTAATCACTCAAAAAAAACATTCTGGGGTCGGAGTACCTTTTCAGTGACGTCCGGGCGACGGGCAAACGGCACAGATTCAATGATCAAACTGACCGCTCGCCTGCCGGTCGGGACCAGTGTAAAGTTGCACTTGTTGCAACCGGCGACATTTATAGCTATGGATACCACCACACTGGGTATTAAGGTCGATGCGAAAACGCGAGAACGCCTCAAGGCTCTTGGCCGCAAGAAGGATCGGGCGACACACTGGTTGATCAAGAAGGCGATCGACGAGTATCTCGCGCGTGAGGAACAGTTAGAACGCGAGCGACGGGAAGACGAGAAGCGCTGGGAGCGATATGAAGTTACTGGCGAGGCCGTCCCCAACGAGAAGGTGCTCGCGTGGCTGGACGAACTCGCGGCTGGTAAGCGCACCTCGTGGCGACGGTAGTCTGGCTGCCCGAGGCGCTGGACGATATCGAACGGCTGTACGATTTCCTCTTCGAGAAGAGTCCGGTTGCAGCCCGAAACGCGGTGGTGTGCATCAAAGCAGCCGCCGGTCAGTTGAGCGAATTCCCGGACGTTGGCCGCAGCATGGACGACGATAGTGGGCGGCGTGAGATCTTCGCAGCGTTCGGCGCCGGCGCCTACGTCCTGCGCTACCGCATGAACGCGCAAGGGCAGGTGGTCGTGATCCGGGTATGGCACAGTCGCGAGCTTCGCGAGGAGCCCGGAAAGGGGTGATAAATACGTACGCCACCGCCTCAGTGCCGGAAATCTGTTGATCCGGCTGTTGCACGAGCCGACTCCGGCTTGATGGCAGGGTAGGTAGCCTGATCGTTCGGAGTGTGTATGGCAACTCGGTTGGAAGCGCAGGCAATGGAACTGTCCCCAGAGGAGCGCGTGAAGCTCGCCGACCGCCCGATCGCCAGCGTCTTTCGCGATCACGACGTCGAGGAGGCTTGCCCTTCGAAGTCGAGCGCCGCGTGGCGGAGATCGAGGCCGGACGCGTCCAGTTGATCCCGGTCGCTGATGCCATCGCGCGCGCCCGCGCTGCGATCAAATGATCCGTCTCATCCGGGAAGATCACTCTGGACAGTCTGAACAAGCTCGCAGCCAGGATGGGCTGCAGGGTGATCTACGCCGTCGTGCCGGAGAAGCCGCTCGATGAAATGCAACGTGAGCGCGCCGGCAAGATCGCGGACTCATTGGTGAAGCCGGTGTCGCATTCCATGAAGCTCGAAGGGCAGTCGATCAGCGACCGCGACGAGCAGCGCCAAAAGGACCAGATCGTGCGGAACCTCCTCGCGGGGAATCCCAGGAAGCTATGGGATTAGGGCTGTCGTTCGAATATACCCCTGGCGCGACGTCTCCCGATCCGGACGACGCGGCAGGGTTGATCCCATCGCATATCACGACCCAGGGACCCCGGGCGAGTTACGAGTGGGAGTTTCAGAACGTCGCGGAGGGTGGGGCGTAGGCGCCTACCAAGCCTTACGCCGCTTTAAGCACAAAGTCGACGTGTACCGCGTCGAACGGAAATTCGATCCTTCCGTCCGCGTTTCTCCGCAGCACTCCGGCCGCGAGCAGGGCATGCACGTCGCCATGCACTGCCTTCACGTCACGTCCCGCGCGGCGCGCCGCCTCCCGTAGCGTCATCGCTCCGCCTCCGGTCATCGCCTTCAGCAATTCCCAGCGCTTGGCGGTGAGCACTTTCCAAAGCAGATCCGCGGAGGCAAAGGAGATATGCGCTCCCTGGCGCTTCCCGGAGAAAGCCGCCAGCGCGCGTCGCTGCACGGCTTGCCGGTCAGCCACGGAAAGGGTCACGGTTCTCATTTGAGCATCTCCTCAACGTCTGTCCAGAAATCAGCGAGCAGTTGCTCGGCGCTCTCGAACTGGTACTCGTACTCCTTGTCGCCGACGTGCCTGTGGTCGCCCTTGCCTGCCTCGTTGTCGTATCGCATTACGCACTTTCCATCAACAATGAGAGCAAGCCGGTACCTGAACTCGTGCTGCGACCCGCGCACGGGCGCCGGCACTCGCCAGACCACCAGCTCTGCGAAGGCCGATTCGCTCAGTACATGGCGCTCGTCGAGCAGCATCTCGGCTGCCATGTTGGACATTATACCAACAGATCACGCCTTGTTGGGAATGGCTCCAACACCCGATTTCTTCTGCCGTTCCACCGCATCCAGCCGGTTCAATTCAGCCTTGACCCCTGGTGCGCCGTTGGTTCATGTTCGTGCGCTCTGGCGGCGGCAAGAAATCGGTGGTCTTGACTTCAAAAAAGTGATGGCATAGATTGGTTCGCAATACTCATGGCTGTATTTCAGCCCGGTTGATGCCCGTTACGTATCGCCGTTGGTTATTTTGCAAGACCCAAGAGCGCGGCAAGCCCCTTCAAGTCAGCAATGCTGACTGCACTGCGCGGACCGCAAGGTCGGGGACACGCGAGCCAGCCCGGTAACGGGCGACGCGTTAAGCGTCTTAGGCTCATTCGATTGTTTCGAATCCGGATCACCAATCCGGGCTCGCTCGACGCTCCCCTCGCCACTCGGGAGAGGGGTTGGGGGTGAGGGGTCGAGCGACGTAACGAAGTTACGTACAGCTCGGTAGTTGACCATTGGTCAACCCGCCGGAGAAATCCGGCGGTAACTCGCTGCACGTGCGGGATGACGGAATAGTGGTTTCCGCGCATCAGCCGTGCAGCACTTCTTACGCCGTTTGATTCTGCGGCAGCAATCGCGCGGAAAGAGCGGCCACCCATGATGCGGTAATCCGCATCGTCAGTCGAGCGCGAGTCGCGCCGGACGCAGCTTGCCGGCCGTCACCGGGGCAAGTCGCGCCCCGGTGCACTCACGTTCGTTCAGCAGTTCATCCAATCGAGGCTCTGCGGAGCCATTGTGCGTTCGCATAGAGCGAGCGCGCCCGATGCATACGCCGGAGCGCAACCGGCGGTGGCGGATGGCTTACGTCCGTCGCAACCAAAGTGCGGTCGATCTCGATCCGATATTGCAGTCCGATTTTTCAACGTATCGAAAGGAATACTGGCCGTGAACGAAAAGACCGCACCTCTGCAAGAAGGCGACCTCTACGTCGTGAAGCAACCCCCCGTCCGGCCTCGCGAAAGCGTCAGATGTTCCAATCCTGATTCAAAAACTCCACGACAATATGGTTGTCTACGCGCTTGACGCCTCCCAGCCGCCGCACCTGGTCCACTATCTCGTCGACGAAGTCACCGCTGGAGGTCAGCATCCCATCCAGCTTCACGACGCCGTCGCGAACCGTGACGGTGATCCGGTTGAGCCGACCGACGAAGGAGTTGACCAGTAGCGCGTAGACGCGCGTCTTAATGAGGAAATCGTTGAACGCGCCTGCCTTGGCTTCGGTGAGCGTGAACTCCGGTTGCTTGACGAGGCCGAGGATGATGTCGACGACGTGCCGCGAGGTGAGGTGGTCGATATTGAACGTGACGTCGTAGCGGCGGGAGTCACGCCAGTCCACGTTGTGCAGGTGCAGCGTGCGCTTGGTGCGCTCGTCGTCGATCTGCTGGACATAACGCACCGCCTGCTCCCGCGTGTACTTGAAATTCTGCATGATTGTCTGGATGCGCGCCTCGATCGGGTACATCAAGCGCACTTTCAGCACATGCGGGATCTCGCGCAGCAGCTCCTGGCCGGCATTGCCGTGGTAAACGAGGTTGTCGTCCTTCGCCCATTCCGCAAGCGTCGCCTGGACGTAGGCGACGTAGATGCGGCTGCTCTCGGTCATCCGCTCCCAGAAGGTGGGCGACTTATCGAAGGCGCCTTCCACCTTCGCTTCGGACACGCCGTACTTTTGTGCCGCTTCGCGCAGCACCTCGTTGGACACGCACCGCGCGCCGATCTTGTCGGCGATAGCCTGAGCCACTTCTTCACCCCCGCTGTGCTGGCCGCGGGTAATCGTGATAATTGCCATGGGGCGCTCCTCGTCGGGACACCTGTCCGGGGCCGCGCGGCGTCCCTCCCCCGGCAGGGGTGCGGGCACACCGTCTTCCTCTCGAGTATAAGCGCGTCGCGGGCGGACCTGAAGCGGGCGCCCGCTATCGGTAATTCCGTGGCCCGAGAGGGCGGGGCGGCAACCGGGCCAGAAGCTGTCAATCGACACCAACACCCTATCGCGCGCTGCGCCCCATGAGCCACGCCGGAATCAAGGCCAGCATGAACACCAGCGTAACGATCAGGAAGCAGTCGCGAAACGCCAGGGTGGAAGCCTGCTGGTACACCACGCGCCCGAGGAAATTCAGCGCGCCTGCGGATTGCAAGTCAGGCGATGCCCCAGCCTGCTCCAACAGTCGCTCCACTGAGCGCAGCAGCTCCGTAGTAGCGCTGTTGCCCGCGGTTTGCATGCTGGTTAGCCGGTCGCTGTAGTAGAAGGTTTGGCGATCAAGCGAGACCGACAGCAGGTTGACGCCAAACGCACCGCCGAGTTGCCGAAAGAAATTGATCATCCCCGCGCCCTGCTGCAGTTGTGCCCTGGTCAGCGAGCGCATCGCGGTGGCGTTCAGCGTTGGGTTGATGAGTGCCTGTCCGAGGCGACCTACCACTACGCAGATGAGCATCCATGAGAACGCCGTATTCACGTCGACATCACGCATCCAAAATGTCGAGGCCGCGAAGCACGACAGACCCGTGATGAGGAGCGTTCGCGCCGGCAACCGGTCACACAGGTATCCTCCCAGCGGCATGAATATGCCCAGAAGCAGGGCACCCGGCATGAGCAGTATTCCGGCATCGAGCGCCGTCAATCCCTGGATCGTCTGCACGAACAACGGAATGAGGAACTGCGTGCCGAACTGCCCCATTCCGAAAACAACCGCCACGCAGGCCGCCGCAGCAAACGGGCCGACCGCCAGCACGCGAAGACTGACCAGCGGCGTCGGCGCGCGAAGTTCCCAGACCAGAAATGCGATTCCCGCGCCAGCCGCCGCCGTGAGCGATCCCAGAATGAAATCGGAGTTCCAGCCTTCACGCTGCCCGTTGGACAACCCGGTCAGCAGGCAAGACATCGTCGTGCACAGCAACGCAAAGCCCAGCCAATCGAAGTTCGTACGCTTGTCCGTCTCCTCGCGCTCCGGCATCAACAGGCTGCCGAAGAGGATTCCGATCATGCTGAACGGCAACCCCATGTAAAAGATGGAGCGCCAGTCGAAATGTTCGATCAGGAGGCCGCCCACAGTCGGACCGACTGCAGGCCCGAAGATGGTGTTGATGCTGAAGAATCCCATCGCCATCCCACGCTTCTCCGGCGGGAACACGCTGAATAACGTAAACATCGACAGCGATTGCAGCACTCCGGCCAGCAAGCCTTGAACCACTCGTGCGGCAACCAATACCAGATCGTTCGGACTCAGCGCGGCCACCAGCAGCGAAACCACAAAGATGCACAGCCCGACAACAAAGGTTCTGCGCTGCCCAAAGCTGATGATCAGCCAGGCGCTGAGTAACTGTCCGACCGTCTGGCCCGCCAGATTTCCTGTGGTTATCCACTGGGCACGATCCTGCCCGATGCCAAATGCCCCCATGATGTCGGGTAACGCGACGGTGACCGTGGTGGAGGTCACAACTGCGGATATCGTCCCCAGCAGCGCGATCACAGTGACGTAAATGGGATAGCGCGGCCCGTAGCGGGCGAACAGAACCTCGCTGGTCTCAGGGGCGCGGCGCATCAATACAGACTTCCGCCAGCACGCGTGGGCGCAGTGGCGGATCCTTACCTGTAGATAGCATGCGCATCGGCGGGTGCCTTCGAAAAACGAAAGGTGCCGCGGCAGGCCTGCACCAAGGCGTCATTCGCTTGAATTACCATTCTCCCGAGGTGATCCTGCCGCTGTCCTACGTAGTTCTTGGCCGGTCGATTGTGCGGGCTGCTTCAACGCTGCGTGCCGCGAAACGATTGTCTTTCTGCCGATACTTGGAAACCATTGGGGGAAGATACCGTGGAAACCGACATTGGGCCAGCCTCAGGCGCCGAGGCCGCGCCCAGCTCGGGCGCACCGATTGCCCCACTCAACGGTTGTGCTCGTGCGTGCGGCACTACTCTTACCATCCCGTCACCTTCGGTGACACCCCGCGTCCCACCAGGAAGGAGGGGAGTTTCAGTTTTAGCTTGCGGTGGCGCT
>CAZQJF010000174.1:0-6445 GCA_964593735.1 uncultured Streptomycetaceae bacterium
GGCGCCGCCGCTCCGGGTCGGACCAGCGCAATCCCTTGATCTCAGGCGACAAGCCGTTCAAATAGAGGTCATCCAAAGCCTTAGCGGCGCGTTTTTATAGGCAAGACCGACGCTCTAAGGAGGATTGCCTCGATGCCTCGCGCCAGCCGCCACTACGTGCGCCTACGGTGATGTATTGGGGTCCCAATCAGCTGCTGCGCCAAGCAGGCTACGACCTGGATGGTCGATTCGTGTGGGATGGTGATACGCCGGTGGCCATCATCAGGGGGCCCGCGTCCAACCCGCTGATCTATTCGATCGAGACCGATCATCTGGGAACGCCACGGCAGGTGCGCGATTGGGCGAACAAGACGCTGCGTTGGCAGTGGGATCCGGATGCGTTTGGTAGTGCGCCACCCAATGAGAATCCGTCCGGCTTGGGTACCTTCACGATGAATCTAAGATTCCCCGGCCAGTATTTCGACAAGGAAACGAACCTCCACTACAACTATTTCCGGGATTACGATCCTGCGATTGGGCGGTATGTTCAGAGCGATCCGATCGGGCTGCGCGGCGGGATCAACACTTACGCGTATGTCGGAAATAATCCTCTAAGCCGGAGCGATCCTTTCGGGCTTCAACAATTCCCAATTCCAACGACCGGGCAGTCCGGAGTTCAGCAGGCTGGCGTGCTAGCGATGGGGGCGAGAGTGACACCTCCTGCGCCGCCAACGCCGCAACAGACGTGCTATCTGACGTGCCGGATCCTGCTTCAACCGACATGTAGCGTCTTTGGAGGCGGCCTTTTCGCTTCGTTCTCCGCGGTAGGTACGCTCATATTAGGTGGTGTTATCGGGGGCACTGCATACGCTGGATGTACTTTCGCGGTCATGGACCAAATTTGTGAACAAGAGTGCAAGAAACGCAATGCACCAGCAGCCTGCCCTCCATCCGCATTGCCGCCGGTTAATCCGGCGGCTTCGATGGATCCCATCGTGGATCTCACTTTTAGATAACGGACGCCACGATGGAATGTCCACGCTGTTACAACCGGCTCTCGTTTCAGCAAATGCGTGTCGAGACTTTCAATTGTGCACATTGTGGTGCGAGGCTGAAATCCCCGACTGAGCGCCTGGGCTTGCTTACCTTTGCCCTTGGCTGGCTTCCATGGATACTGCTTGAAGCCTTCTTCTTCCGATTCGAAAATCTGATTTTGAGCGTCGTGATTTTCGTGCTGTCGCACGTGCTAGTTTTCGTCACTTTATATGCAACCATCCAACCAACGGTGATTGACCCGCCACAACAAGATAATCTAGGCCGGTGATTTGATCAGGGTCAGCGCAGGATTTCTGCAAGCATCTCTACCTCGCTAAGCGTTTATAGGTGTCCAATTCGCGCCGATGTCTCCGGCGCCTTCCACTCAAGCTCCTGGCGGACAGCAAGGTTGTCCCCCCGCTGATCCGGATTGCCTCCAAAATTGCCTGCTGTACAAGAGGACGGCTGCCTGCGCTGGATGGGTGGCTTTGGCCCCGGGGATTTGGGCAAAAGCAGCCGTCGCGGCGGCGTGCACGGCAATCATCTATCCGATCTGCAGCCTTGAATGCTCGAAGCAAGGGCGGTGTCCGCCAACAAAATAGGAATGACAGTATGAAATGCCCTAACTGCGATGCGAATCTCCCGTTCACGTCCATCAGAGCGCGATTCACATGTCCGAGTTGCGGGACGCCTCTTTCGCCGAGGTGGTTCATCTTGACCAATGCGGCAGCGGCAATCCTGTTCTTTGTCGTTAGCCCATTTGCCGTATCTAAGGTCTGCGGCGGCTACACGGTATTCTTCTGCTGGATTCCACTTGAACTAGTTCTATTCTTCCTGGTGTTTTACGTTGCTTATCTGTTTCCTCGATTCGAAAAGTCGCCGTAAAACGGTCCCAACTGCTGGAGAATGGGACAGTTGTTGCCATCCGCAAAATCCTTCTGTAGATTGACCCGCAGTAACGCTTGGCTGAGCGTATCAGTCCGCTGACGACGTAACCGTTGCCCAAACCGGCAAGGTCTCTGAAAGCCGGCAGCCGCAAGGCCGGAGACATTTGTGAGCGCTGCATAGGAACTGAGTCGGCGCCCCCCTTCCTTGGCCCATCAATATCTTCCCAATAAACGGGCTCCCTGTCCCGTTACTCGTCACGGCCGCGCAATGCGGTCCGTTCTTACGCCCGCTACTTGCGGGCGCCTGTTAGTTGTCGCGCTTCTCTCGCGCACCCCGGGCCTCGGGTCAATGGCTCACCTCGACGGATCGCTTCCCCACAGGGAACCCCGCCGACGCCAATGCCACGTGTCGGGCAGGCAAGCAGTACCACGACACAAGCGGGAGACACCTGGACCAAGGGCGGGCGCGAGCGAGAGATTCCGATCCGCAATGAGGCGCAGCGCGCGCTCCGGGAGGAAGCCAAGGCGTTTGCCGGCAAGGGGAGTCTCATCCCGGCTTCCCTCAAATACGTCGAGCAGCTCCGTCGCTTCGAGCATCAGTGCGGGCAGGCACACATTCACCGCGTCCATGGCCATCGCCACGCCTACGCACAGCAGCGCTACCGGGAGCTGACCGGGCGGGCGTGCCCCGCCGCTGGCGGTCGCCGTTCCAAGAACTTGACGCCGGAAGAGAAGGCGCTCGACCGCGAGGCGCGGCTCACGATCTCGCGCGAGCTCGGGCACTTTCGTGAGCAGATTACGGCTCTGTACGTCGGAAGATAGTTGGCGGACAATGCGCGTTGACGGGACCATTCCGGGCGCCGCATGCCCGGCGACGATTGTCCGACGGGACCCGCCGCGGCGAGCGCCGAATGCGGCCCGCCGTCCCCGCGAGTATCTGACACACCCAGAGGTCGAGCAGCTCATCCATGCCGCGCGCAGCCGCGGCCGGCATGGCGCACGCGATGCCGCGATGATTCTGATCGCCTATCGCCACGGGCTGCCGGCCTCGGAATTGGCAGCACTGCGCTGGATGCACGTGGAACTTATTCGCACGACCTCAAGAAGAAGTCGCTATCGGATAGCCCCACGCTCGCCGACGCCCAGGAGCGGGGCGATCACGCCGACCCGGAGATAACCAGGCGGGTGTACCGGACGAAGCCCGCGGTGGTCACGCCCTTGGCAAGAGTGAGCAAGAAGAAAACGGCCTGAGAGGGCCCCAATACCCCGGAATTTTCAAACTCGCTTGAAAACTCCGAAATTTTCAAACACCCGCCGGCAGCTAAGTATCTGAAGTATTGGTCAGGGTGGTGGGACTCGAACCCACGACCTCGTGCGCCCAAGGCACGTGCGCTACCAGGCTGCGCTACACCCTGATGAATGCGCCGACCGCCGTGGTCGCCGCATTCATTAATTGTACTCCAAGAGGGCTGGAGCCGGCGGTCAGGCGGCGCTTGCAGCATCGGGAACCGGAAATTCGCTCGGCCAGTCGGCGAGGAGCGCGCCGATGTAGGTTTTCAGCCGCTGCGGGGCGAGACGAAGGGTGCTATTCAGTGCCTGCACTTCTTCGGCGCTCTCGACCGGCACGCGAAGCGCGTTGTAAAACAGATCCGCATTGCTGCAAATGGCAACAAGGCCCGTAAGCTCTACGACCTCGGCATCGTTGAACTCCTTTCTCAATGCCTCGTACACCGCATGGTTGCGCCTGGCAGAATTTCGAGCGACCGCTTCCGCCCACGCTATAGCCGCACGCTCCGGCCTGGAGAAACAAGGCCCGGTTGTCGCGCCCGAAGCGACCGCGGCGAGCTGCTCATCGGTCACGCCTGCAGCGCGCGCAAGAACAATGTGGTGCGCTAGCAGGTATGTGGCCGAGTGCACGTAATGAGTCTTCAGCATAACCATGAGCCGCAGGGCGCCCGGCAGGACACTTCCCAGCCCGTCCCGCTCGAATGCGACGAAGAACGGGAGGAACAGCTTTCCGATATGCGGCACGTGCGACCAGATCCGCACTGAGTTCGGCAGCGTGCCCAGGAGCTGCCGCGCAGCTTCCATGAACCGCTTGCTGTCTTGCGTTGCCGTGGCCGGATCGAGCGGCGGCACACGCGGCGGACCGGTATCCTTCGGATAGTAAGGACCAGCCTTTGATCTCACGTGACCTCGCGCCCCCGGCTCGGGGAAGGTCTCCGGCCAGTTTTCCACGATGCGTTCGAGATATACCTTGATACGCGCCGGATCGGCACGCACCGACTGCCTGATCTTGTCGACCTCGCTTTGCGCTTCGATCGGCAGGCACATGGAATCCTGAAATCGATTCGATTGTCCGAAGAGTCCGCACACGCCGGTAAGCTCGACGAATTCCTGCTTCGTGAAATGGCGTTTGACTTCGGTGAATACGTCGTCGCGCTCTTGCGCGGTGTTCTTCGCAACGTGCTCGGCCCAGAGCACGGCCGCGCGCTCGCGTGGGCTGAAATGGCCGGAGCTCAGGTAGTCGCTCGATCCGATTTCGAGCACCTGCTTCTCGGTGATGCCGGACGCTTGACCAAGCGCCGTGTTGTGCGCGATTCAATACGCGCAGGCATTCACGTGGCTGGTCTTGAGGACCGCCATTTCCTTGATTCTGCACGAGAGCACGCCGCCGGCGCCTTCGCGCTGCAGCGCGACCCCTGCGGGAAGCTGGAACTTCGCGATATATGGAATGTGGCCCCATACCAGGGACGAGTTCGGAACACGCCCGCGCAACTGAGCGGATGCGTCGAAGAATCGGGCGGTCTCCCCCGTCGCACTCTTCCTATCGATGATCGGTGCCCGTACCTCGTATGCCATTGGCCCCTCTCCTTTTCCTTCTGTCTGCAGCTCGGGAGCCGGACTCGCCTGCGTCACGGCGCCTCATCAATTGCGAAATCACACGAAATTCACGAGTTTCTCGATATACGCGTGCAGGTCCTCTCTGCTGGCTCCAGCACGCCCTCCTTTAGCCTGCAGCTCTGACCCCTCGAGCTCGATGTGTAACGAATCCATGAACCGATTCATCAAGCCACGAAACGCCGCAACGGTCGTCAGCTCCACGATCTCGGTATGATCGAAGTACCTGGTAAGCTGAGCAAACGCGGCGTTGTCATGTCTCGCCTCATTCCAAGTAACGAGCTCGGCCCACCTGATTACTGCCTTTTCCCGATCGCCCAGAAGAGGGCTATCAAGATAGCCGTCCCCGCTAAGCGCATCGAGTTGCTCTTCCGTCCAGCCTGCCGTTCGCCCGACCAGGCGATTGTGCTTGATTCAATACTTGCATTCATTGAGTGCGGACACCTTGATCATTGCGAGAGCGCGAGTCTTTGCATCAAGCTTGCATCCGAGACCATCCTTTTGCAGAACGGCCTGCAGTGGAAGAAGGAATTTGACGATTGCCGGTGAGTGCGCAAACACGCGCATTGAATTGGCGACCCGTCCATTGAAACTATTTGCTGCGTCGAATGCAGCACGAACGTCCGGCGCAGCATCGTCGTTCTGCACAAAAGGTAGTCTAGCCACATTGCACCTCGTAATCTGTGTGTCGGTGAAACATACCAGGCATGCCCTCTCGTCCAGGGCGATAGCCAGTTTACCGCGCTATCTTATGGCTTCGTGAACAAATCCGGCGAGGGCCTGTTCGGCAATCAGCGTGACTACCACCGCAGCAGCTGCGGGCCGAGCAACGCGCCAACCGCTGCGGGAATCAGCATGCCGACCAGGTACCAGATGCCGATGAACGGTGCAGCCATTTCCGTGCAGTGCAGCGCATAAACAAGGGCCCCCTGCCCCGGAAAGCAGCCCTGCCGCGGCGCCAGCCAGAGCGAGCCGTGTCGGCGCGAGCCCCCTCATCGCCCACAGTAGCGCGCCGAGCATCGGCACGGACAGAAGCGCAGCTTCCGCCAGATCCGGTCGCACACCGAGCGTGATCGCCATCAGCAGTAACGCGCCGAACGCGCCGCAGCCCATCGCAATCGCATAGCGACGCTGCAGCGCATGAGTTTCCACGGCATCAACGTCCCTCGCGAGCATTGAAATCAGATCATCTGTTTTCATCGGTCCCTCGTATCGCCGCACGCGTGGCCGTTGCTGCGATCTTCTTCCTCTCCGGCCGCACCAAGGTGGACGGCCTGCTCACCGTCAACGAAAGCGCCTATATGCTGTTTCGCGAGGATTACAAAGTGCCACTGCTGCCGCCGGAGCTCGCGGCACACATGGCGACCTACGCCGAGCATCTCTTTCCGATACTGCTGGTGCTGGGCCTTTTTACGCGGCTCTCGGCGCTTGCGCTGCTCGGCATGACCGCGGTGATCCAGATCTTCGTGTACCCCGATGCCTGGCCCACCCATCTCTCATGGGCCGCGCTGATGCTCTACCTCGTTGCCCGCGGTGCCGGGGCGGTATCGCTCGACCACGCGATCGCCCTGAAATAGCCGCGCGGCAGCTTCACCGGCACGCGGAACTTGTGTCCGACGTACTGAACGGCACAAATACGACAC
>CAZQJF010000175.1:0-6431 GCA_964593735.1 uncultured Streptomycetaceae bacterium
CCCGCTTTGCTGCAAGTCTGCGGGCGGTTTTGCATTTAGCAGCGTGTCGGAACTTGAAGTCCGACAGGCTGCCGGGTGCAAGCAGGGTATAATGTTTCGCTGTAGTTCATCTCGAAGGAGGACCCAATGAAAATGCTACTCAGCATGCTGGTCACCCTGATCGGCTTGAGCGTGGTCGCAATCGACACCGACGCGGCGAGCCGCATGGGCGGCGGTCGCAATATCGGCAAACAGCGCAGCAACATCAACCAGCAGCAGGCGGCGCCCAAGGCGCCCGCCCAACAAGGTCAGGCTGCTCCGGCAACCCCGGCCCAACAGCCGAGCGGGGCATCGCGGTGGCTGGGTCCCCTGGCAGGGCTCGCCCTCGGCGCCGGGCTGGCCGCGTTATTCTTCAACAACGGCCTGGCGGGAGCGCTGGGCGGCATCCTGATGATAGCGCTCCTCATCGGGGCTGCGATATTCGTCGTGCGCCTGCTGCGCGGGAGAACGGCCCGGCAGCCGCTGCAGTATGCAGGCGCCGGCGGCGCTGCGGAACCGACGATCCGAGAGACGATCTCCACGCTGCCCGGCGGCGCGGGCGCGCAGTCGGTAGCCGCCACGACCGGTAGCGACACGGCCGAGAAGGAGTGGCCGGCGGGTTTTGACGCTGCCGAATTTGTACGCCACGCCAAGCTCAATTTCGTGCGCATGCAGGACGCGCACGACAAGCGGGAGCTTTCGACCATGCGAGAATTCCTGACGCCGGAGGTCTATCGCGAAATCGAGGCTGACATCAAAGCCGCGGGCGCAACGACCGGAAAGGTGGACGTGGTGACCCTCGACGCCGAAGTGCTGGATGTGATCACTGAGGACGGTCTTTACGTCGTCAGCGTGCGCTTCTCCGGCCTCCTCCGCGAGCAGGAAGGCGGGGGGTTGGAGCCGCTCAACGAGATCTGGCATCTCGAAAAGCCGGTCAATGGCCGCTCCGGCTGGCTGATATCCGGTATCCAGCAGGCGTGAGGACCGCCGGAGATCAGTGACCGGTGACGGGTAGGAAGAGGTAAGCAAGGATAGGGCCGCTACGCGCGGCCCTTTCTTTTCTCGCCTCCCCGCAGCCATCCATCAGGCGGTAGTCCTGATTCCCGAATCCCGCATCCTGGGTCCCGCCGCTGCCGCGGCGATCAACCACCTGCTGCGCGAGGCGGCGTGGGCGTGCGACGAATTGCGGCGCCACGCCGGGAAGACGGCGCGTTTCGAATCTTTTCCGTTCGTCTTTTCATTGACCGTCCTCGAGAGCGGCGAGGTGTCCGCGGCGGGCAGGGAAGCCGCTCCCGCCGTTACGGTGACTCTCACGCCCGGCCTCATGCTCCGGCTGGCTGCCCGGGATGAATCGGCATGGCAGGAAGTCGGCGTCACCGGCGACACCGATTTCGCAGCGACCATCAACCAGCTCGCACGCAACCTGCGTTGGGACGTCGAGGGGGATCTGGGCCGCGTGTTCGGCGACGTCGCGGCGCACCGCATGGCAGAAGCAGGCCGCGCCTTTCAGCGCTGGGGCGAGCAGTCACTGGAGAACACTGCCCGCTCCGCGGCCGAGTACTGGACCGAAGAAAGGCCGTTGATCGCCAGCAGGCTCGCAGTGCATGAATTCGTCAGCGACGTGGATGTCCTGCGCGACGACGTTGCCCGGCTCGAAAAGCGCATGGAGAATCTCATCAACCGCCGGCGTTCTGGCGATTAGAATCGTTTCATGCGTTTGTTTCGGTTGCTGAAAATCATCGGCGTCAGCGTCCGTTTCGGGCTCGACGAATTCTTCCTCGGGCACGAACGCGTGCGGGGGCTGCGCGCGATGATCGACGGGCTGTTCTTCTGGCGTGTGCTCGCCGAGCCGCGCGCCGTCAGGCTGCGCCGCGCGCTCGAAGCCCTCGGACCGATCTTCGTAAAGTTCGGTCAGTTGCTCTCCACCCGGCGCGATCTGCTGCCGCCCGATATTGCCGACGAGCTCGCCCGGCTGCAGGACCGCGTCCCGCCGTTCCCCGCCGAGCAGGCGGTCGCCATGCTCGAGCGCGTCTACGGCAGGCCGGTGTCGAACGTGTTCGCCGAGTTCGACCGCACTCCCATCGCGAGCGCTTCGGTGGCCCAGGTCCACTTCGCCCGGCTGGGCGACGGCACGGAGGTGGCGGTCAAGATACTACGTCCGGGGATCGCGCCCATCATCGCCAACGATCTTGCCCTGTTGCACGCGGGCGCAACGCTGGTCGAGCTGCTGTGGGCAGACGGTAAGCGCCTGCGGCCGCACGAAGTGGTCGCGGAATTCGCCAAGCACCTGGAAGTCGAGCTCGACCTGCTGCGCGAAGCGTCCAACGCGAGCCAGCTCAAGCGAAATTTCGAAGGCTCGCCGCTGCTGCTGGTGCCCGGGATCTACTGGGACTACTGCGCCAACGAAGTGATGGTAATGCAGCGCATGCACGGCACCCCGGTCTCCGCGGTCGCGGAGCTGCGCGCGCAGGGAGTGGACATTCCCCGGCTGGCGCGGGCCGGCGTGGAGATTTTTTTCACCCAGGTGTTTCGTCACGGTTTCTTTCACGCCGACATGCACCCCGGGAACATCCTGGTCACGCGTGACGGCCGCTATGTCGCGCTCGATTTCGGCATCATGGGCACCCTGACCGCAGTCGACAAGAACTACCTGGCGCAGAATTTCCTCGCCTTCTTCCGACGGGACTACCGGCGGGTGGCGGAAGTGCACATCGAGTCCGGGTGGGCGCCGCGGGATACGCGCATCGACGATTTCGAGGCGGCGATACGCGCGGTGTGCGAGCCGATCTTCGCCAGGCCGCTCAGGGAAATCTCCTTCGGCCGCGTTCTCCTGCGATTGTTCCAGGCCTCGCGGCGCTTCAATATTCAAGTGCAACCGCAGCTCGTCCTGCTGCAGAAGACCCTGCTCAACATCGAGGGGCTGGGGCGCGAGCTCGATCCCGACCTCGACTTGTGGCAGACCGCGCAGCCCTATCTGGAGCGGTGGATGTCGGAACAGATCGGCTGGCGCGGGCTCATCGAGCGCCTGAAACACGAAGCGCCCTACTGGAGCACGACGCTGCCCGAGCTCCCGCGGCTGCTGCACCGCGCCCTCGGCCGGATCGTGCAGTCCCCCTCGAACGAGGAGCTCGCTCAACTGCTGCGCGAGGAGCGGCGGCGCAACCGCATCCTCACCGCGATCGCCGCCCTGCTTGCGTTGATTGCCGCGTTCCTACTCGCATTCGATTGACCCGCATAATGAGCTTTCGGTAAATGGGTGACGACCCATTTACCGCTCGAATCTCCCCTCTCCTCCGGGAGAGGGGTCGGGGGTGAGGGCCGAGCGTCGTCGAGCATTTTCCGGACGCTCGGTAAGCCGCGGTTGAGGTCCCGGCCGCGGGGCGGGCCGTATAATGTGCGCGACCCCGTTTCCGTACGTCCGCCATGCTCCTCTCTTCAGTAGTCTTGTATCTCGCCATCACGATCGCAATCGGCCTGTGGGCCGCGAGGCGCGTGCAAAGCGCCAGGGACTACGTGGTAGCGGGCCGCAGGCTGCCGCTCTACATCAACGTGGCGACGGTGTTCGCGACGTGGTTCGGCGCAGAGACCGTGCTTTCGGTGTCCGCAACCTTCACCAAGGACGGACTCGGCGGGGTAGTTGCGGACCCATTCGGCTCGTCGTTCTGCCTCGTGTTCGTCGCGTTGTTCTTCGCGCGGGCTTTCTACCGCATGGACCTGCTCACGATCGGCGATTTCTACCGCAAGCGCTACGACAAGCCGATAGAGGTGCTGGCCAGTCTTGCCATTACCGTCTCCTATCTGGGCTGGACCTCCGCCCAGCTCACCGCCCTGGGCCTCGCGTTTTCCATCCTCTCGCAGGGCGCGATCTCGTTGAACCAGGGCATAGTGCTGGGAACGGCGGTGGTGCTGATCTATACGTTCTGGGGCGGCATGTGGTCGGTTGCGCTGACCGATCTCTTCCAGTCGATCGTGATCGTCGTTGGCCTTGCCGCGATCGCCTGGCTCGTCGGCGACATTGCGGGCGGCGCCGGCAAGGTGATAACCGCTGCGGCGGAGGCCGGCAAGTTCGAGTTCTGGCCGAAGGGCGGGACCGCGGAGTGGCTCGCCTTCGCTGCTGCGTGGATGACCCTTGCGCTGGGCTCGATACCGCAGCAGGACGTGTTTCAGCGCGTTACTTCGGCCCGGGACGAGCGCACCGCCGTCAGGGGCACCCTCATCGGGGGCATACTGTATTTCTGCTTTGCCTTCGTGCCCATATTCATTGCGTACTCGGCGATCGTCATCGATCCCGCGGTTACCGGGCTGTTCCAGGCGGAAGATCCGCGCGAGGTGCAGCGGATACTGCCCGAGCTGATACTCAACCGCACGCCGGTCTGGGCACAAGTGGTGTTTTTCGGCGCGTTGCTCTCCGCGATACTGTCTACCGCGAGCGGCGCGCTACTCGCGCCTGCAGCGCTGTTCACGGAAAATTCGCTGAGGCCGTTCTTTCCCGGAATGAACGACCAGCGGTTCCTGCTGACGGTGCGCATCGTGCTGGTGCTGTTCTCCGTGGCGGCGCTGCTGTTTGCCCTCAACTCGAAGAGCACGATGTACGAGATGGTGCAGAACGCCTACAAGGTGACGCTGGTAGGCGCCTTCGTGCCGCTCGCTGCCGGAATTTTCTGGAAGCGCGCAACCCCGCAGGGCGCGCTCGCATCCTTCGTGCTCGGCATCTCGTCGTGGCTCCTGCTGGAGAAGTTCAGCGCCGGCGGCGTGGTTCCGCCGCAGCTCGGCGGGCTGCTCGCCGGCATCGGCGGGATGTTACTGGGTTCGCTGCTGCCGCAGCGCTACGGCGCCGTTGACGTTCCCGGGCGGGCCACGGCATAGCGTGGCGTTGCCGGTCACCGACATCGTGGTCTCCACCGCTTTCCCGCTCCGGAGATTTTTCTGGTTCAAGGCCGCGGTATTTGCGCTCCTGTTGTGCAATGCCGCGATCTACATCTACTCCGGCACGTTGAGCGAGGGCCTCGATGCAACGGCGTGGCTGGTGTTGCTGGCTCTGTTCGAGCTGGAAACGGATTTCGGCGATCGCTTCCGCATGGGACGGGCGGCCCATGTCATACGCGCCGCCCGCCTGGCCGCGGGCGCCGCTGTGTGCGCCGCCGCGATCGGTTACGTCCACGAAGGGGAATGGCTGGACGCCATCAACAGCGCCCTCTGGATCGCGATAGTGGCCCTGCTGGAGATCCAGATTCGTTTCTCCCGGGCGCTCATCGGGCACCGGGGATGGTTCGCCGCCGCGGGAGCCATGTTCTATGCCGGGCTGGGTCTGATCGTGCTCGTTCTGCTGTGGCAGCGCGAGTGGTTCGACGCCTACGACGCGCTGTTGTGGCTGACCGCATGGGTGATTATCGAGTTGAACGTGCTGCGGGCTGCCGGCGGCGCTCGCACTGGCGCTGCATGAGAGCCGCGCTCGACGCCTCGAAGGGAGGCTGGCCGTTTTGTAAGAACCGTCGCGGCGATCGAGGATAGCCTCCTGTCCGGCGCCCTCCTCCGCGTCCTCCGTGCCTCTGCGGTGTAAAGACCTTACTTACTCCGAATACTGCTTCTCGAACTCGGCAAGAAACCGCTTGAGCTCCGCTTCGGGCAGAAAATTGATCCCGGCCGCCGCCGCCCTGCCGCCTCCGGTTTCGAATTTCATGCACAGCGATTCCGCGCCGTGCGGGCGCTCGATTGGCGCGCGCACGCTGACGAGGTAGCCGCCGGGCTTCGTCACGAGCACCGCGAGAGCGCGGCCGGGGTTCGCCTGCGCCAGGCGGTTGCCGAACGCGCCGTGCACGCGCCGGCTCCAGGCAGCGTCCGGCAGGATTACGAACAGAAATTTCGGGTCCGAGAGCACGGGTTTGGTCCGCAGCCCGTGGTCGAGATCGTCCAGCACGGCATCGCGCAATACCTCGAAGACCGGCTCGCCGTTGATGAATTCGAGCGGATCACGGTAGTGCCGGAGCATCTCGTACAGGTCGGCGGGGGGGTAATGCAGGTCTTCCACGGTCTCGCCGTAGGCGTTGTAGTTGATACCCTCGCCCAACTGCCGCAGGCGCGCAATGTCGCCGTGCTCCAGCCCCAGGGACTCCGCGGCCCGTAACGCGGGCTCCACCAGGTTGTCTCCAAACGCCGCCACCACGGCCCACGGCCGCTGGCGCCCGTTCAGATAGCGGTCGACGAGCAGGCTACTGCACACGTGCGGCGAGGTGTCTATGTAAGCCTCGAGGTTGCGGTGGCGCGGCACGTTCCCCGGCGCATGGTGGTCGAAATAGCGGCAGCGCGCGCCGGCGGAGAGCAGGCGCTTGAGCGAGTCCGCGTTCGCGGCGAGCGAGATATCGAGGACCGTCAACTCGTCGCCCGGTCGGGCCTGGACGCGTTCGAGCAGCCGG
>CAZQJF010000176.1:0-6401 GCA_964593735.1 uncultured Streptomycetaceae bacterium
TGAACCTTGAACCTTGAACCTTGAACCTTGAACCTTGAACCTTGAACCTTGAACTTGAACGCCGTTAGGCAGGTTTTGTCGAGACCTCCGCGGTCCACAGTCGCCCGAGGTTGAATCCGACGGCCAGCAGCGTCGGCCCGAGGAAGATGCCGACGAACCCGAAGGCCAGTACCCCGCCGAATACCCCGAGCAGCACAAGCGCGAACGACAGGCTCGCGCCGCGGCTGATCAGGATGGGCTTGACGACGTTGTCGATCCCGCTGATCACGAAGAATCCCCAGATCGCCATGAAGATCCCCCAGCCGGGTTTGCCCCCGAGGAACAACCAGACCGTCGCGCCTATCCACAGGACCGCCGGTCCGGCCGGGATGATCGAGAGGAAAAAGGTGAGAAAGGCGAGCATGAGCGCGCCCGGCACGCCGGCAATGAGGAATCCGATGAGCGCCGCCAGAGCCTGTGCGATGCCGGTACCTATGATCCCGTAGACGACGCCGTTGATCGTGCCGCCGACGATCTCCAGCAGCCGGCCGCTCAGGTTCCCGGCCACGTGGACGAGCGCGTTGCGCAGGGCCTGTACCAGGGCCGCGCCGTCGCGATAAAGGAAAAAACTGATGAACGCGATCAGGGTAAGCTGAAGCACCCCCTCCCCGATGATTATGCCGGCGCCCAGCAGCGTATCCCGGGCCGGAATGGTAAATCGTTTCAGCGCTTCCGCAAGCTGCGCCCTGCTGCCGGCAAGCTCGCGCCAGTTGGTGTCGAGCCACTCGCCGACGAGCGGAATCGAGACCACCCAGTCCGGCGGCGCCGGCAGGCCCTCCGCCAGCAGCTCGCGGACGTACTCGACCAGGTCGGGAATCTCGTCGGCATACGACGCGGCGATCAGCGCGAGCGGCAGGACCAGCACGACGATCATCAGCAGCGTCATCGTCAGCGCGGCGAGCCACCGCCGTCCTCCCACTCTGCGCTCGAGAGACTCGTACACCGGCCACGTCGAAAAACACAGAATGGCCGCAGACAGGATCGCCGCGAGAAAAGGCCGCAGGACCAGCAGGCAGCCGATCACGAGCACGGTAATGGCTGTGATCCGGACGATCTGCTCGATTCTCTTATCCATGCGGTTTCCTGGGGAGCGGACGTTTCTATCATGCGCCGCCGGACCGGTCAAACGCAGCAGGTCAAGAATATATTGAGCCGCAGATAAACGCAGATAAACGCGGATAAGATCAAGGCAGATTAGAACGCATTTCATAAATCCCCTCTCCCCGTTAACACGGGGCGAGGGGGCATTTATGAAACCGCTTCTAGCCACCAAACAAACAGGCGTCTTGAATTTCATCTGCGTGTATCCGCGTGTATCTGCGGCTAAATTCCCGCACTTGCCCTTGGGTTTTGAAGTCCGTGTTTATCCGTGTGTATCTGTGGCTCAGTCCTGATTTTCGTTTTGGGATAGGTTCTGGCATCCGGCAGCAAGGCGCTCACCCGGATGCCTTCCCGGTAAAATGGCGTCATGTCCGCGTATTCGTTGCTCCGTCCGCTGTTGTTCTGCCTCGAAGCCGAGACCGCGCATCATCTCACCCTCGACGCACTGCGGCGGCTGGCCAGGCTCGGGCTCGTTCCCGCGCCCACCCGGGCCCCGCCGGCATGCGCGCGCGACCTCATGGGCATCCGTTTTCCGAACCCCGTCGGACTGGCCGCCGGACTGGACAAGAACGGCGAGTACATCGACGCGCTCGCCGCCCTCGGCTTCGGCTTCATCGAGATCGGCACGGTGACGCCGCGTCCGCAGCCCGGCAATCCGCGGCCGCGCCTGTTCCGCCTCCCCGCCGCGCGAGCGGTCATCAACCGCCTTGGATTCAACAATCACGGCGTGGACCGCCTGGTGGAGAACGTGCGACGCGCCGCATACCGCGGCGTCCTCGGAATCAACATCGGGAAGAACGCGGACACGCCGCTCGAGCGCGCCGCCGACGATTACCTGGATTGCCTGCGCAAGGTCTACCCGGTCGCGAGCTACGTGACGGTCAACATCTCTTCGCCGAACACGCAGGGGCTGCGCGATTTGCAGCAGCCTGACGAGCTCGACCGGCTGCTCGGCAAGCTCAAGCACGAGCAGCGCAGCCTGGCCCAGGCAAGCGGGCGGCGCGTGCCGCTGGCGGTGAAGATCGCGCCCGATCTCGACCGCGCGCACATCGCCGCGATCGCCGCTGCGCTCCAGCGCAACGCGGTCGACGCCGCCATCGCCACCAATACCACCCTGACGCGCGATGGCGTGGAAGGGCTGCCGCACGCCGCCGAATCGGGCGGCCTGAGCGGCGCTCCGCTCACGGCCCGCTCCACCACGGTTATCCAGGAACTGGCCCGGGCGCTCCAGGGCGCGCTCCCGATAATCGGCGCCGGCGGCATCATGACCGCCCGCGATGCTCAGGAAAGAATCACTGCCGGCGCGCAACTCGTCCAGCTCTACACCGGGCTCGTCTATCGCGGACCGGAACTAGTGCACGAATGCGTGACAGCATTGTGCGCGGGCAGTTGACCTGCCGGCGTTGACAAGCGAACGATACGTCGGAAACCCGGCGCTCGGCACTTGGCGCCGGGCAGGATTTTCAGAGGTTGCTAATTGCACCGTGTCACCAAAAAAAGATTCCCTCCCCCTCGATGGGGGAGGGTTAGGGTGGGGGTGAAACCGCCATACGCGATCTTTTTCACCCCCATCCCAGCCTTCCCCCGTCAAGGGGGAAGGGGTTTTCTGGTTTTTTGTGAACAGTACGACTAACCGTGGATCAGGGTGCTGATGCTGTCGAATTCAGCGGCGAGCGCGTTCAGGTCCAGCGGCTTGCGCACGAATCGACAGTTCTTCACGTCGTTTCGTGACAGATTCCACTCAGCCGGCGACCCACCCAGCAGGACGACAGGAAGCGAGCGCATCCCGGGGGCTGTGCGGATCGCGTCCAGCACGACACGGCCGCTGACCTTGTCCAATTCGAGATCGAGGACGATGAAATCGGGACGGGGCATGCGGGCAAAACCGCCCCTCTGCTGCACGAAGGACAGCGCTTCCAGGCCGTCCGTGGTGACGGTAAGGCCGTGCTCGATGCCGGCGAGGTTCAGCGCCTCTCTTATCGAGCGGGCATCGTGGGAATATTTCACGATCACCAGGGCCTCGATGTCGGCAGCGCAAGGGAATACGGCAGCCCCGTGCGGCGCAAGGAATCCCATCGCGGGAGCCTGGCCCGCGCTGCACTGGTAGTTCAATGAATAGGCGCGCATCATGACGGTCTTCAGATCGCAAGGTTCGTGCCAGGCTCACGAGCAGCAATGCCATCCGCGTGTGAGCAAAATTTCACAGTGCTGTTTGCGTCTCGATCCGACCGGATGAAAACCAGAACACCCGCTTCGCCCGAAGCGATCGACGCGCTGTTACCGCAGACGCAGTGCCGGCTATGCGGCTATGCCGGCTGCCGGCCATACGCCGAGGCGATCGCCGCGGGGAACGCAGCGATCAACCAGTGTGCCCCCGGCGGCGAAGAGACCATAAGGGATCTCGCAGCGCTGCTCGGCCTGCCGGCCGAACCGTTGAACACGGCATTCGGCGTCACCAAGTCCCCCCTGATCGCGGTGATCGACGAAACCCGGTGCATCGGCTGTACGCTTTGCATCCAGGCCTGTCCGGTCGATGCGATCGCCGGCGCCGCCAAGCTCATGCATACGGTGATCGCGGCCGAATGCACCGGGTGCGAATTGTGCATACCGCCCTGCCCCGTGGACTGTATCGCGATGACACCGGCTGCTGGCGAAGCTTCCCGGCAGGAGCGGGCCGCGAGCGCGAGGCGCCGCTATCTTGCGCGCGGCGCGCGCCTCGAACGGCAAACGACGGAACGGGCCGCAAGATTCACCGCCGCGCGCGATGAGGCCGCTGAAAGCCTCAAGCGCGCCACGATAGAGCGCGTCATGCAGCGCGCCCGCGAGCGCCTGCTGAGCAAGGCGAAGCGGTGAAGTAGTGAAGCGGCTAGTAATTGCCGTACCAGCGCCGCACATGGGACAATTCGCGTAGCCAGCACTCCCACAACCGCTGAGTCCGAGCGCGCAAATGTCCGTACCGCAATCCGCAAGGGACCCCTCCGGCCAGTTGCCCGCAACCGAGTTCGCCGTGCTGTTCGCGGATATCGCGGGCAGCACCAGGCTATACGACACTTTGGGCGACGCGCAGGCCAAAGTCCTGATCGACGAGTGCATAGTAATCATGCGCGGCATCATCGGACGCTACGCCGGCCGCGTGATCAAGACCATCGGCGACGAAGTGATGTGCATACTCCCGGACGCCGATAGCGGGCATCTTGCCGCCACCGACATGCAGCTCAAGATAGCTTCCCTGCCGGCCGTTTCCGAGGTCAAGCGGGCGATCCGGGTCGGCTTTCATTTCGGTCCGGTAATCGAGGAAAACAGCGATGTTTTCGGCGATACCGTCAACCTCGCAGCGCGCATGGCGGGGCTCGCCAGGGGCACGCAGATCATCACTACGCTGGCGACGGTCGAGCGGTTGTCCCCGGCGCTGCGGCAATCAACTCGCAAGATCGCAGCCCTGTCGATCAAGGGCAAAGGCGATGATGTCGAAGTGTGCGAGGTCATCTGGCAGGATGGTGAGGACCTGACGCTGACAACGCCGTCGATCAAGGCGCCGGCGGCGCGTATCGAGATCCGGCTCACGCATGGCGCGCAGGAACTGGTCCTGGAACAGGCAAATGCAAGCGTCTCACTGGGCCGTGATGCGAGCTGCCAGGTCGTCGTCGCGGACCGCAAGGCATCGCGCGTGCACGCCCGCATCGAGCGGCGGCGCGACAAGTTCTTTCTCGTCGATCAAAGCACCAACGGCACGTTTGTCACCTTTGCGGGCGAAGCCGAAATTGCGCTGCGGCGTGAGGAAGTGATGCTGCGCGGCCCCGGAAGTATCACGTTTGGCCACAGCGCCGCCGAGTCGAGCGACGAAACCGTGGATTTCACGCTGCAACGCTGAATACGCCAAGGCGGGACGGAGCGTTGCGTAGGGAACCTCTGAACAAGTCGTCCTCGCGAAGGCGGGGATCCAGTAACGAACCGAATCGTCTGGGTTCCCGCCTGCGCGGGAATGACGACTCCCTACAGGAGGGTTTTCCCGCCGGCTGCCTTGAGCAGGGTCTTGCTGCGCGAATCCGGCGCATTCAACAACCCCGCCGTTGCACCCGTCTCGAGCCTGGCCCGGACCGCCTGCTCTGCGCAGGCCGCCGAGAAATTCACATTCACATCGGCGCCGCTGGCGCCGGCCAGCGAGAAGCAACTCTGCCCCAGCCTGGTGTTCAGGGGTTTTAGCACGGCATCCTGAATGATATCGGTCGCGCTGCCTTCCGCGAGCTGCAACTGGAACCTCCCGGAGTCGGCCACCAGCTGCGCGTCCAGCACCTGGCGGATACCACGCAGCTCGCGCAGAATCAGCCGCGCGCTCGGCGCATCCGGCAGCCCCGCCACTCTCAGGTTGATGCGCTGCGCGCCGAAATTGAAGTGCTGCAGAAAAAAGTTCTTGGAGAACTCGTCGCCCACCAGCCGGCCGATTTCGGCGAGCGCCTGGTCCTCCGTGGCCCAGCTTTTTGCCTGCGGCGTTATGGTGTTGAGATAGATTTCCTCGCCGGTCGCCTTGTCGATCGCCTTGACCGTCCAGGATGTCAATGCGGTCTTGGTGATGGTGATGCCGGACGCCGCCAGCCTGGCGGAAAGTTGCTTGACCCTGACTTCGCCCGCGATATGAAAATCGGCCGCCTTGGCGTCCGGACCGGTCTTCGTTTCGCCTTCACCCGACCAGACGCGGAAGCCGAACGACCTGATCCGCTCCTTGACCATGTTCTCGGCGAGCTGCGAACGCGCGGGGGGCATTGCCTGTGCGGAATCGGCGCTGCGGATCGCCATGACGATCGAAATCTTCGGATCGCCGTTGTTGCGGATGAAGTCTATGCGCTCCTCCTTGGACATCTGGTTGAGCGACTTCTGCACGTCGCGCACCTTGACCACCGCGCGCGTCTCGGCTTCGATCAACCCGCCCTTGCTCGTCTCCGGCGCGCCTTCCTGTATCACCGTCTTGATGAACGCGCCCGAACGCGGCAGCAGCTTCTGCTCGATCACGGCGTAGTTCTTGTCGAGCGACGCCTTGTCGACGTACAAGGCCAGGACTTTCTCGACCAGTTGCCGTTTCGCGTCGGAACGCGCTTCGGCCTGCGCGGCGGCCTGGTCGCCGTTGAATCTGGGGTCCTTGGGATCGGCCAGTCCCAGGGCGCTGATGATCATCGTGCCGGGCTCCGGCGCGGGATCGGAAGCCGCGATCGGAGCAGCGGCCGGAGTAACGGCCGGGGCGGCGGCCACGGGTGCAGGGCCCTGCG
>CAZQJF010000177.1:0-6380 GCA_964593735.1 uncultured Streptomycetaceae bacterium
CGTGACGCCCGAGGACATCGCCGCGCGCCTGCCGCAACTCGCGTCGCTGGCGGCGACCATGGTCGACATTGCGCGCACCCTCGCGAGCGAGCGCGATGACGAGCCGGGCGCGGAAATGCGCTACTGGGCGGAAGCCGCGCAGCGGGGAGTCGAGAGCCACCGCCGCGACTACGCGCAAAGCGCCGCCGCCGTCCGCGCCCTGGAGGAACGTCTCGCGGCCGTTGCAGCCACTGCCCGGGCCATGGCCGCAGCGATGGAGTTCGGCTTCCTGCTCGATCCGGAGCGCAAACTGCTGTCCATCGGCTATCGGGTGGGCGAGGGCCAGCGCGACCCGAGCTGCTACGACCTGCTCGCTTCCGAGGCGCGGCTGGCGAGCTTCATCGCGATCGCCAAGTGTGACGTGCCGTCGCGTCACTGGTTCCGTCTCGGGCGCGCGGTCACGCCGGTGGGGCTCGGCGCCGCGCTCGTCTCCTGGTCGGGATCGATGTTCGAGTACCTGATGCCGTCGCTCGTCATGCGCGCGCCCGCCGGCAGCCTGCTCGAGCGGACGAACCGGCTCGTCGTGCGCCGGCAGATCGATTACGGGAGAGACCTGGGCGTGCCCTGGGGGATCTCCGAATCGGCCTACAACGTCCGGGACCTGGAACTCACCTACCAGTACTCGAATTTCGGCGTTCCGGGACTGGGCCTGAAGCGCGGTTTGAGCGAGAACGTCGTCGTCGCGCCCTACGCCACGGCGCTCGCGGCCATGGTCGAACCGGCCGCGGCGGCACGCAACTTCACCAGCCTCGCCGGAACGGGCGCGCGCGGCCGCTACGGTTACTACGAGGCGCTCGACTACACGCGCTCGCGCCTGCCGGAGGGGGCGGACGTTGCAATCGTCCACGCCTTCATGGCGCACCATCAGGGCATGTCGATAGTGGCGATCGCCAACGCGCTCCTCGATGGACAGATGCGCACGCGGTTTCACGCCGAGCCCATCGTTCAGGCAACGGAGCTGCTCCTGCACGAGCGCACGCCGCGCGACGTCGCGGTGGCGCATCCGAGGGCCGAAGAAGTCCAGACGGCGGCGCGGGTTCGCGGGCTGGAGCTCCCCGCGGTGCGCCGTCTCCATTCCGCCAGCAATGCCACACCGGAAGCGCACCTGCTGTCGAACGGCCGGTACAGCGTGATGCTGACTGCGGCGGGTTCCGGCTACAGCCGCTGGGGCGATCTCGGGATCACGCGCTGGCGCGAAGACGCCACGCGCGACGACCGGGGAACGTATTTTTTCGTGCGCGACGTGCAAAGCGGCGACGTGTGGTCCGCCGGCTACCAGCCGAGCGCCGTCGAGCCTGACAGCTACGAAGTCACTTTTGCGGAGGACCGCGCCGAGTTCGTGCGGCAGGACGGAACGGTCACCACCATCCTCGATGTCGTCGTCTCACCGGAGGACAACGCCGAGGTCCGGCGCGTGTCGCTGATGAACCGCGGCAACCGGGCCCGAGACATCGAGCTCACCTCCTACGCCGAGCTCGTGCTGGCGCCCCCCGCCGCCGACGCGGCGCATCAGGCGTTCTCCAAGCTGTTCGTGCAAACCGAATATCTCCCCCGGCACGGCACCATACTGGCGACGCGGCGGCGACGCTCGCCCACCGAGCCTGAGATCTGGGTGGCACACTTCGCAGTGATCGAAGGCGAGGCTGCCGGCGAGCCGGAAATCGAAACCGACCGGGCCCGTTTTCTCGGCCGCGGACGCGAGGTGCGCACACCCATGGCCGTGATCGACGGCCTGCCGCTGTCCAATACTTCGGGCACCGTTCTCGATCCCGTGTTCGCGCTGCGCTACCGCTTCCGGATTCCGCCGCGCAGGACGGTGCGCGTCGCCTACTGGACGGTCGCCGCGTCGACTCGTGACGAAGTCCTCGACCTCGCCGACAAGCACCGCGACGCCACGGCTTTCGAGCGCGCCGTCACGCTGGCGTGGACTCAGGCACAGGTCCAGCTGAGCCACCTCGGGATCGACGCCGAGGAAGCGAGCGTTTTCCAGCGACTCGCCGGCCGCGTTCTGCATGCCGATCCGGCGATGCGTCCGTCGTCGGACGTCCTGCGCCGCGGCGCCGGAGCGCCGCCCGCGCTCTGGGCACACGGCATCTCCGGCGACATCCCCATCGTTCTGGTGCGCATCGACAACATTGAGGACATCGCGATCGTCCGGCAGCTGCTGCGGTCCCAGGAATACTGGCGGATGAAGCAGCTCGCGGTCGACCTGGTGATCCTGAACGAACGCGCTTCTTCGTACGTGCAGGACCTGCAGGTCGCCCTCGAGGCGCTGGTGAGGACGAGCCAGGCGAGACCGCAGATCGTGCGATCCGCCGAACGGCGCTCCGTTTTCGTGTTGCGGGCGGACCTCATTTCGGCGGAAACGCGCGGCGTTCTGCTGTCCATGGCGCGCGCGGTGCTCACCGCGCGGCGCGGCACGCTGTCCGAGCAGATCGGCCGGCTCGAGGACGAGGAGGCGGCTCCCCCACCGCGGCGGAGGCAGGCGGCGCCCGCCGCGGCGGCGCTACCCGAAGCGATTCCTGCCGACCTTGAATTCTTCAACGGGTTGGGCGGATTCGACGAGGACGGGCGCGAGTACGTGACCATCCTTCCCGCCGGGCGATGGATACCGGCGCCGTGGATCAACGTCGTTGCGAACGCCTCGTTCGGCTTCCAGGTCGCGGTCGAAGGCAGCGGCTACACGTGGGCGCTCTCCAGCCACGAGAACCAGTTGACGCCGTGGTCGAACGACCCCGTCACCGACCGGCCGGGCGAGGTCATCTATGTGCGCGACGAGGATACCGGCGAGCTGTGGGGGCCGACGGCGCTGCCTATCCGCGACGAGGCCGCGCCCTACGTTGCAAGGCATGGGCAGGGCTACAGCAGCTTCGAGCACACCGCGCACGGCATCGCGCTCGATCTCGTGCAGTACGTGCCCCTCGATGACCCGATCAAGATCTCGCGGCTGACGCTCCGCAACGTGTCGGGACGGGCGCGCAGCCTTACGGTCACGAGCTACGTCGAATGGGTGCTCGGGCCCTCGCGCAGCGCCTCCGCGCTCTCGCTCATAACGGAGATCGACCCCGAGAGCGGCGCGATGCTCGCGCGCAACCCCTGGAACGTGAGCTTCGGGTCGCGCGTCGCCTTTGCGGACCTGGGCGGGCGCCAGACGGCCTGGACCGGCGACCGGCGGGAATTCCTCGGGCGTAACGGCACACTGGACAACCCCGCGGCGCTCGTCACGGGCGCCTCGCTGTCGGGGCGGGTCGGCGCGGGCCTTGATGCCTGCGGCGCGCTGCAAACTGCGCTCGAGCTCGCTCCGGGCGCTACTGCTGAGGTCATCTTCTTCCTCGGCGAGGCCGCCTCGACGTCCGAGGCGCAGTCGCTTATCGCGCGTTACCGGGCGGCTGATCTTGAAGCAATCCTGAGCGCGGTCCTCCGGTTCTGGGACGATGTGCTCGGCACGGTGCAGGTGAAAACGCCCGACCGTTCCATGGACCTCCTGTTGAACCGGTGGGCGCTCTACCAGACGCTCGCCTGCCGCGTGTGGGCGCGTGCAGCGTTCTACCAGGCGAGCGGCGCGTACGGATTCCGCGACCAGCTGCAGGACGGCATGGCGCTCGCGCTCGCGCGCCCGGCACTCACGCGCGAGCACCTGCTGCGCGCGGCGGCGCGGCAGTTCGTCGAGGGGGACGTCCAGCATTGGTGGCTGCCCCCCACGGGACAGGGCGTGCGCACCCGCATCTCGGACGACAAGGTATGGCTCGGCTGGTGCGCCGCGCATTACGTGGAAACGACCGGCGACGCCGCGGTGCTGGACGAGCCCGTCGCGTTTCTGGAAGGCCACCCCTTGCGGCCCGGCGAGCACGACGCCTATTTTGAGCCGGCGGTGACCGACGAGCGCGCTACCTTGTTCGAGCACTGCGCTCGCGCGCTCGATGCGAGCCTCGCCGTGGGCAAGCACGGCCTGCCGTTGATCGGGACCGGTGACTGGAACGACGGCATGAACCGGGTCGGCGAGGCAGGCAAGGGAGAGAGCGTCTGGCTCGGGTGGTTCCTGCACGCGGCGCTCGGCGCTTTTGCGCCGATGGCCAGGGCGCGCGGGGAAGCGGCGCGCGCCGCCAGGTGGTCCGCCCACGCCGCCGCGCTCAAGAATGCGCTGGAGCAGGAGGGGTGGGACGGCGAGTGGTACCGGCGCGCCTACTTCGACGACGGCACGGCGCTCGGCTCGGCCATGAACGACGAATGCAGGATCGACTCCATCGCGCAGTCCTGGAGCGTGATCTCCGGCGCGGCCGATCCCGCCCGCGCGCGCCGGGCGATGGCTTCCGCCAGCCAGCAGCTCGTACGCCGCGCCGAAGGCCTCGCCCTCCTCTTCACGCCGCCCTTCGACCGGACCCGGCTCGAGCCTGGCTATGTCAAGGGTTACCCGCCCGGCATACGCGAGAACGGCGGGCAGTACACCCATGCCGCGGCGTGGTCGGTCATCGCGCTTGCGGCCCTCGGCGAGGGCGACAGCGCTGCGGAGGTATTCTCGTTTTTGAACCCGATCAACCGCGCGAGCACCCGCGCCGGCGTGCAGCGCTACAAGGTCGAGCCGTACGTGGTCGCAGCCGATACTTACTCGGTCGCTCCGCATGCCGGCCGCGGCGGATGGACCTGGTACACCGGCTCGGCGGGGTGGCTGTATCGAGCAGGCATCGAAGCGATGCTCGGCTTGCGCCTGCGGGGCGCATCCATCCACCTCGACCCGTGCATCCCGAAGGGATGGCCGCGCTTCGAGATCGTCTACAAGCACCGCTCCGCGCGCTACGAGATCGCGGTCGAGAATCCCGGCGGTGTCAGCGGCGGAGTCACGAGCATCACGCTCGACGGCCAGACGCTGCCGGACGGCACTTCGCGGGTTCCGCTGGTGGACGACGGCAGGACCCACGAGATTCGCGTCATTCTGGGACAAGTCAATCCGCGATAGAATGATGCAGTTTGCGGAGGATCCCCAATGGTCAAACTCGAATTCCACGATCCTTCCGGCGCGCTCGAAGTAACACAGCCGCACGCGCCGCGCCTCGCGTCGCTCGCGGGCAAGCGCATCGGCTTCGTCAGCAACGAGCAGTGGCAGGCCTACCGCATGCTGCCGATGCTGAAGGATCTGCTCGAAGCGGATTTCCCGGGCGTCACCGTGCTGCCGATCGACAGCTATCCGCAGGGCAACGCCCTGATCGGAGAGGAGGCGACCGCCCGGCACGTCAAGGAAAGCGGCGTCGACGCGGTCATCGTCGGCAATGCGGCCTGAGGTGCCTGCGCCACAGCATGCGGCCGTGCAGCCGCCAGAATAGAATCGCTGGGCATACCGACCGTCACGATCACGCCGTCGGATTTCGTCGGCGTCATGAAGAATGCCGTGGCCGGGGTCGGGCTCGCGCCGGATGCGGCCATGGTCACGTTTCCGATCAACATGTTCCTTCCCGGCAGCGACATCGACCCGCTCAAGGAACGGCGTCGTGAGCTCTACGAGGGGCTCCTCAACTGGAAATCGCAGTTCGCGCAGGCGGCGGGCCCTTCCAGGATGCTCGAGGTCGAAGCCGCCTCGTACGAACAGGCGCTCGCCAGCGCGAACAATCTGTTCCTCACCAACCTGTGGGGCGACGGACTGCCCTTGTGGCCGGCGACGAAAGCGCGCGTGGACTGGATACTCCAGGGCTCCGTGCTTCCGCGCACGCACGTGCTCGGCAAGTTCCCCCCGCGCGGCGGCATCACCACAGCTACTGGCTGCAGGCGCATTCCCCGACCGTGAACGGCAGCGTCATCCGTGTGCCGGAAACGTTCGAGAGGCTGTTGACCGATGCCGACCGTGACCTGGGGTGCGGCGAGGATGTCTGCCGCATCTGAACCGGTTCAAGGTTCAAGGTTCAAGGTTCAAGGTTCCAGGTTCCGGGTTCCGGGTTCAACGTTCCAAGTTCAACGTTCCAAGTTCAAGGCTCCTGGGCGCAAGGTTCCGGAACTAAGAGCGCCTACCAAAATGACGCCTCTTCCCTCATCCCCACCCTTCTCCCGGGGGGAGAAGGGCTTGCCTTCCCTCTCCCTCCGGGAGAGGGATTGAGGGTGAGGGAAAGAAGCTGCGCACTACAAGCTTCATTTTGTTATGCACTCTAAAGGCGTGAACGCTGAACCTTGAACATTGAACCTTGACCTTGACCTTGACCTTGACCTTGACCTTGACCTTGACCTTGAACCTTGAACCTTGAACCTTGAACCTTGAACCTTGAACCGTGAACGCGGAACGATGAACGATCACCGCTTCACGTGCACCGGTTTCCCGGTCTCGATCGACTTGAACGCCGCCTCCAGCGCCGCAACGT
>CAZQJF010000178.1:0-6379 GCA_964593735.1 uncultured Streptomycetaceae bacterium
CGCGACAAAATCGGGGTTGTCCGCTTTGGCCGACGCCGCTCGCAACTTGCCGGTAACGGCATTTTGCGCCGGGAACGGCAACTGCGGCGCCGCGCGCTCGCCCATCTCGCGCATGAAGCGATTGACCAGGCCGCGCGCCGGCTTGCCCGAGAATTTCTCCGTGATCATGGTCTCGTCTTCCCGGGCGGCGAGGACGCGCTCCTTGTGTATGCGCGATGCTCCGCTCTCGGGACAGGGTATGAACGCGGTGCCCAGTTGAACGGCCTGCGCGCCGAGCGCGAGCGCGGCGGCAATGCCGGCCCCGTCCATGATGCCGCCGGCGGCGACTACGGGTGTCTTCACCTTGCGCACGATGAGCCGCACCAGGGCGAAGGTGCCGGTCATGGCCTCGTACGGGTTGCGCAGAAAGGTGCCGCGATGCCCGCCTGCCTCCGCGCCTTGCGCGATGATGAAGTCCACTCCGAACGCGTCGAGGCGCTGGGCCTCGGCCAGGCATGTCGCGCTGCTGCCAACCCGGATGCCGAGCGCCTGGAAGCGGCGTACCCGCTCCGCGCTCATCGCGGCCAGGTGCACGGTGAGCACCGGCGGGCGCAGCTCTTCCGCAACGGCGAATTGCGCCTCGAGATCCGGGGCGTACGGCGGGCGCACCGGCTCCGGGGCAGGCAGCCCCAGCTCAGCGTAGTAGCCGGCGACGGCATCCAGCGCGCTGCGCTGCGCCGTGGGTTCGACGATGTCAGGCTGCGGGGATGAAAAGAGGTTGAAGTTGTAGGGCGCGTCAGTGTGTGCTCGCATCGCTTCGATATCGCGGTGGATGGATTCCGGTTGCGTATAGGCGAAACCGAACGACCCCAGCGCGCCGGCCCGGCTTACGGCGGTAACCAGCGCGGGGGACGATGGGCCGCCGGCCATCGGCGCCTGGATGATGGGCAGTCTGATGCCGAGGCGGTCGCAGAGTGGCGTGTGTAGTTTAGCCATTTTCTCTTTAGTTTCAGAGTGAGTTAGTGGTCACTTATGCCGCTTGGCCGTCCGCGGCCAAGCGGCATCATGAAGAATTGATGGCTGGATCGCATGTTAGCCTCGCCCAACCGCCGCAGGCTCCTCCGCGTCATTATCGCGTCTCATCGAACAGTTCACGCCCGATCAGCCAGCGTCGAATCTCTGAAGTGCCTGCGCCGATTTCATACAGCTTGGCGTCGCGCAGCAGCCGGCCTGTCGGGGAGTCGTTCATGTAGCCCATCCCACCCAGGCACTGTATCGCTTCCGATGCCATCCAGCTCGCGCGCTCCGCGGCGTACAGTATCGCGCCCGCGGCGTCTTTGCGCATGACTTCGCCGCGATCGCAGGCGCGCGCGACGGCGTAAACGTAAGCGCGGGAAGCATTCAGCGTCACGTACATGTCCGCGAGCTTGCCCTGCATCAACTGGAACTCGCCGATCGGCCGGTCGAACTGCTTGCGCTCGTGCACGTAGCCCAGTACGACATCCAGGCAGGCCTGCATGATCCCGAGCGGTCCCCCGGCAAGCACCGCGCGCTCGTAATCGAGACCGCTCATCAATACGTCGATGCCCTTACCGGCGCTCCCCAGAACGTTTTCTTCCGGCACGTCGCAGTCTTCGAACACGAGCTCGCAGGTATTGGAGCCGCGCATGCCGAGCTTGTCGAGTTTCTGCGCGGTGGAGTATCCCTTGTATCCTCGCTCCACGATGAATGCCGTGATGCCGCGCGCGCCTGCCGCGGGATCGGTCTTGGCGTAGACCACGAGAACATCGGCATCGGGGCCGTTGGTGATCCACATCTTGGTGCCGTTCAGGACATAGCGGCTGCCGCGCTTTTCGGCGCGCAGCTTCATGCTCACCACGTCCGAGCCGGCATTCGCTTCGCTCATCGCGAGGGCTCCGACATGCTCGCCGGAGATGAGCCGGGGAAGATAGCGCTGCTTCTGCGCGGGCATTCCATTGCGCCGGATCTGGTTCACGCACAGATTGGAATGCGCGCCGTACGAAAGCCCTACCGCGGCCGAGGCTCGGCTCACTTCCTCCATCGCGACCACGTGGGCGAGGTAGCCCATGTTGGCGCCCCCGTACTCCTCCTCGACGGTGATGCCGTGCAGGCCCAGCCCGCCCAGTTCCGGCCAGAGATCGCGCGGAAATTCGTTATCGCGGTCGATTGCCGCCGCACGCGGTGCGATCGCGCGCCCGGCAAACGCTGCAATCGACGCGCGCAGGATGTCGAGCGTTTCGCCCAGTTCGAAGTCGAGTCCGCGATACATGCGCCGCCTAGACGATAGGGCCTGGCCTGACAATTCGGAGTAAAGGCGGCGCAACAATGGCCAGAGGCCGCCGCCACGTCAGCCCCGAAAGCTCCAAACGTCTGCAAATTTTCACTAAGACACCATGACCTTTACGTTAACGTAAACACCGTCTCCGCAGCATAACCGTTACGCTGCCACCTTCTCGTCCGTGCCGCTGTCAGAGTTCTTCTTGAGCAGGCGGCGACACTGACCGGCAAAGAAACTGATCTCGTTCAACATCACTTCGATGTCCTCGCGTTGCTGTTCGAGCAGGGCCCGGCGCCGCTCGAGACGCGCGAGGAATTCTTCGAGCTGGTGCTGCTCGTCGCGGGAAATATCGTACAGCTCGAAGAGTTCGCGGATCTCGCCCAGGCTGAATCCGAGCCGCTTTCCCCTCAGCGCGAGCTTCAGGCGGACGCGATCGCGACTGGTGAAGACCCGGTTCAACCCCTCCCGAGTGGGATTCAACAGCCCCTGGTCCTCGTAGTAGCGTATGGTCCGGGTGGTAACGCCGAATTCTTTGGCCAGCTCCGAAATTTTGTAGGTGATGCTCATTGTGCAACGCAATAAAACGCTATATTATTAGATGCTTGCAGCGTATATTACGTTATCGTCAACGTCAAGCAGAACTTTTTGCTACCGCCTAGAAAGGATCCTTCGTGGCCGCCAACGAGCAACAACCCGCTACGCCGAATGCCAGCCCGGCAGAGCTTGCCCGCCTCTACGCGGACATTGCGCAAAAGAGCGGGCAGATCATGACCGCCTACATGGCGCGCGGGCAAAACGGCGACGCGCTGCGCGCGGGAGACGAGCTCGGCATCGCGCAGGCTTTCTTCGACGCATGGGCGAAGCTCCTCGCCGATCCGTTCAAGCTGGCCGAAGCGCAGATGAAGCTCTGGCAGGACTACCTGGCGCTGTGGCAGGGCTCCATGCTCAAGCTCATGGGGCAGCCGGCGCAGCCCGTCATAGAACCCACGACGAGCGATCGCCGCTTCAAGCACGAGGACTGGCAGCAGCATTTCCTGTTCGACTATCTCAAGCAGTCCTACCTGATCGCGGCGAAACACCTCCACTCCGTGCTCGGCAACGTCGAGGGCCTCGACGAGCAGACAGCGCGGAAGGTGGATTTCTATACGCGGCAGTACATCGACGCGCTTTCGCCCACCAACTTCGTGCTGACGAACCCCGAGGTGCTGCGCGCGACGCTCGCGAGCGGCGGCGAAAACCTGGTGAAAGGCCTGAACAACCTGCTCCAGGACCTGGAGCGGGGCGGTGGCGAGCAGGTTCGCGTGCGTATGACCGACGAGGACTCCTTCAAACTGGGCGAGAACATCGCGGTGACGCCGGGCAAGGTCGTGTTCCAGAACGACCTGATCCAGCTCATACAGTACGCCCCGACCACGAAGGAAGTGTTCCGGCGGCCGCTGCTCATCATCCCGCCGTGGATCAACAAGTACTACATCCTGGATCTGCGGGAGAAGAATTCCTTCATGCGGTGGGCAGTCGGCGAGGGGCACACGGTATTCGTGGTTTCGTGGGTCAATCCCGACCGGGAGCTCGCGGACATGAGCTTCGACGATTACCTCGAGGACGGCGCCCTTGCGGCCCTCGACGCCATCGAGCGGGCGACGGGCGAGCGCGAGATCAACGCGATCGGTTATTGCCTGGGCGGCACGCTGCTGGCCGCCGCGCTCGGCTATCTCGCCGCAAAAAAAAGCGATCGGATCGCCTCGGGTACCTTCTTCGCTTCCATGATCGACTTCGAGGAACCGGGCGAGCTGGAGGTATTCATAGACGCGAAACAGATCGCGGCGCTCGAAAAACGCATGCAGGAGCGCGGCTATCTCGAGGGCAGCGAAATGGCGACCACGTTCAACATGCTGCGCTCCAACGATCTCATCTGGTCGTTCGTCGTGAACAATTACCTCCTGGGCCGCGACCCGTTCCCTTTCGACCTGCTGTACTGGAATTCCGATTCGACGCGGATGCCGGCGGCCATGCACAGCTACTATCTGCGCAACATGTATCTCAAGAACCTGCTGAGAAAACCCGGCGGCCTGACGCTGGCGGGCGTGCCCATCGATCTTTCCAAGGCCGGGCTTCCGCTCTATTTCGCCTCGACCATCGAGGACCACATCGCGCCGTGGCGCGCCACCTATGCCGGCGCGCGGCTGTTTCCGGGGGCGGTGCGCTTCGTGCTGGGCGGCTCCGGCCACATCGCCGGCATCGTCAATCCACCCGCCGCGAACAAGTACCACTATTGGACCAATCCGGCGCTGCCGGAGGATCCCGAGCAGTGGTTCAAGGGCGCCGCGCAGCATCCGGGATCGTGGTGGACGGACTGGGCGGGGTGGATCGCGCGCCATGGAGGCGGCAAGGTGCCGGCGCGGATACCGGGCAAGGGCAAGCTGAAAGCGCTCGAAGATGCACCCGGTTCGTATGTGAAAGTGCGCGGCGATACAGGGAAAACCTTGACGCAAAGCCGCAAAGCCGCAAAGGTGTAGAAGAGGGAATGATTTTCGCGCTAACCCTCCCCCATCGAGGGGGAGGGAATCGTTTTTTGTGACACACTGCAGCTGAGAATTTCAACAGACTGCTAACCGTGCAGATCGAAGGCAGCACGTTTCTCGTGACCGGCGGGGGCTCGGGCCTCGGCGCGGCGACCGCCCGCCGTCTCGCCGCGGCCGGGGCAAATGTCGCGATCGCCGACGTCCAGCACGAAACGGGCGCCAAACTGGCGGCCGAAATCGGCGCGCGTGCAAGCTTTTCGGCGGCCGACGTTACCGACGAAGCGCAGGTCTCTGGCGCCATCGCCGCCGCGCGCAAAACGTTCGGCGCGGTGCACGGCGCGGTAAGCTGCGCGGGCATCGCGCCGGCCGAGCGGGTTCTCGGCAGAGGCGGTCCGCACCCGCTGGATGCTTTCCGGCGCGCGATTGAAATCAATCTCGTGGGCACATTCAACGTGCTCCGCCTCGCGGCGGCCGCCATGGCGGAGAATTCAGCGGACGCGGAAGGCGAACGCGGCATCATCATCAACACCGCGTCCATCGCGGCCTATGACGGACAGATCGGCCAGACCGCCTACGGCGCTTCGAAAGCGGGCGTTGCGGGTCTCACGCTGCCGGCCGCGCGGGAGCTGGCGCGCCACGGTATCCGGGTGATGGCCATCGCGCCGGGCATATTCGAAACGCCCATGCTGGCGAGCCTCGGCGAGGAAGTGCGCGCTTCCCTGGCAGCGCAGGTGCCGTTTCCGCCGCGGCTCGGCAGGCCGGAGGAATTCGCGGCGCTGGTCGAGCACATCATCCGCAACACGATGCTGAATGGAGAAGTGATCCGGCTCGATGGCGCGCTGCGCATGGCTGCAAAGTAGCGGATTGAACCGAGGAGGCGCGGAGACCGCAGGGAAAGATCCAGAACAACAATTGAACCGCCAAGCCTGTCCTGAGCGTAGTTTCCGTTCATCCTTCGACTTCGCCGCTTTGCTTCTACGCTCAGGACGAACGGAAACGGAGTCGAAGGGGCGCCAAGACGCCAAGGTAGCCACGGAAACACGTGTGATTCCGTGGCCAATGCGTTCTAGCCGCTGTTCCGCAACCCAGCGGCGATGCCGTTGAGGACACCAGGTAGGAGTATTCGGGGGTGACCGGAGCGGCATTGGTTGACGCAGTGGATTCCACGGCGTTATCGTGTCGCCCATAGTCGGGGTGCAGGCTCCCGGTTTTTCCAAGACGGTGTCCCGTCCAAGCCCTGCAACTGAACCGAGGACGGCTTGGAGGATTCCATGGACACCGCAATTCCATCCACTTCCGCACCGCGGGTGTCGTTCGCCGAGGCCTTGCGGGTCTGGTTCAAGATCGGCTGCATCGGGTTCGGGGGGCCGGCCGGCCAGATCGCGCTGATGCATCGCATCCTCGTCGACGAGAAAAAATGGATCGACGAGCAGCGCTTCCTGCACGCGCTCAACTTCTGCATGCTGCTGCCGGGCCCGGAAGCGCAGAAGCTCGCGACCTATGCCGGCTGGCTGCTGCACGGCGTGCGCGGCGGGCTCGCCGCCGGCATCCTGTTCGTGCTGCCGGGCGCGTTCGTGAT
>CAZQJF010000179.1:0-1101 GCA_964593735.1 uncultured Streptomycetaceae bacterium
CAGCGCCTGGTAGATCGGCACCGTGCCGATGGGCACCGGCGAATTGCGGATGATCCACTCCCGCGTCTCGTGGATGTTCTTGCCGGTGGAGAGGTCCATCACCGTGTCCCCGCCCCAGCGGATCGCCCATGTCATCTTCTCGACTTCCTCCTGTATGCCCGAGGAAAGCGCCGAGTTGCCGATGTTGGCATTGATCTTCACCAGGAAATTGCGGCCGATGATCATGGGCTCGATCTCCGGGTGATTGATGTTCACCGGGATGATGGCCCGTCCGCGCGCAACCTCGTCGCGCACGAACTCGGCGGTGATCGACTTCTGGAGCGTGGCGCCGAACGACTCGCCCTGGTGCTGGCGCGTGATGAGATCGGAGAGCGCCTCCCTGCGCTGATTCTCGCGGATGGCGATGAATTCCATTTCCGGCGTGATCATGCCGCGGCGCGCGTAGTGCATCTGCGACACGTTCATTCCGGGTTTTGCGCGACGCGGCTTTCGTCCCAGGTTGAAGCGAAGCTGCGCGAGCCTGGGATCGGAGAGGCGCTCGTGGCCGTAGCGCGAGCTTGGCCCGGCGAGCTCCTCGGTGTCACCGCGCTCCTCTATCCATTTCAGCCGCAGCGGCGACAGGCCGTGGCGGATGTCGATTCTGCTTTCGGGATCGGTGTACGGGCCGGACGTGTCGTAGACGTATATCGGCGGGTTCTTCTCCGCGCGTGCGGCGGTTCCCCCTTTGGGGGGGGCCGAGTGCACGGGCGTATCCGACTGCGTTATTTCGCGCATCGGCACGCGGATGTCGGCGCGCGGGCCTGCCACGTATACCTTGCGCGAATTCGGCAGCGGCTGGACCGCGGCTTCGTCCACACTGGCGGTGGCACTCAAAAACTTGGGATTGGCATTCATAACTAGCTCCTCAAGGGATGCCGCGGATGCGAGGAGCGTTGGGCTTGCGCGCCACGCTTCCCTACGACGGCATTACCCGTATCAGGTTCAAAGGGTTTCTCTCACCCCATTTCCGCGCAGGATGCCGCGGAAACAAAGGACCCCCAACGTGTAGTCTCCGAAAGTAATCGAACGGCATCCCGAACGCAAGGTTGTTGCGTGGGCGCA
>CAZQJF010000179.1:1201-6367 GCA_964593735.1 uncultured Streptomycetaceae bacterium
CCGCTACCGAATGCAGGCGAGCGCCTGAGGTCGGCCGCAGTCAAGCACGTTCGCGTGCGCAGGGAATCTTCCGCGGTCTCTTTGCAGCCAAGGCGGGCGGCTCAGAAGGAGATGAAATCGCCAATCCCGTGTTGCAGTTTCTCCGGATCGTGGCGTGGCGCATTCCGCGCGCGTACCTCGCCTTTGCGGCCGCTGCCGGATTGATCGCGCGGTGTCGTCGCCATCGCATCCTGCCGCACTCGTTCTTTTCGATTAGACCGTCCGGGCTCGACGCGGTTTCGGTATCCGACGGGCTCGCCCGGGAGCGGATGCTATAATCCGGCCCTCCCTCCTGAAACCCCGTAGTTCCATCGCCCATGAACGTCGAGCAGGCACGGTTCAACATGGTCGAGCAGCAGATCCGGCCGTGGGAAGTGCTCGACCAGCAGGTCCTCGATCTCCTGTTGAAGGTGAAGCGCGAGGAGTTCGTCCCGCCACAGTATCGCTCGCTTGCGTTCGTCGACATGGAGATACCCATCGGTCACGGCCAGAGGATGCTGCAGCCGAAGATGGAGGCGCGCATAGTGCAGGAGCTCGTCCTGCTGCCGACCGACCGGATACTGGAGGTGGGCACCGGCAGCGGCTACATGAGCGCGCTGCTCGCCAGCCTCGGTGCCCATGTCTACAGTGTGGATATCTTCCCTGATTTCACCCAATCGGCGGCAGCCCTGCTGGACGCCCATGCACTGTCCAACATTACGCTGGAGACCGGGGATGCCGCGCGCGGCTGGGAGCGGCACGGCCCGTACGACGCGATCGTGCTCACGGGCTCGGTGCCGGTATTGCCCGCGACGTTTCAGAACAGTCTCTGCCCCGGCGGGCGCCTTATCGCAGTGGTCGGTGAGCCGCCGGTGATGGAAGCCCGCCTCATCACCTGCGTCAAACCGGGCGCATACAACACCACCGGGCTCTTCGAAACCTGCATCGCCGCGCTCAAGAACGCGCCACAGCCCGAACGTTTCGTCTTTTGAGTGATGCGTGATGGGTGATGAGTGATGAGTAGCCAGGGCCGCGTGTCCAACCACCCTTTGGCCATTACCGATCGCCGTGTACTGGTGCGCGCGCTGTTGCCGTTATGGTTCGCACTGTCTCTCGCGACGGCAGCGGCGGCGAACGGCGCAGATCTGCTGGATATCTTTCGCGCGGCGCAGTCGTCGGATGCGGTTTACGCGGGCGCGCGGGCGTCCTGGGCTGCCGGACAGGAGAGGCTGCCGCAGGGACGCGCCGGGCTGCTGCCTTCGGTGACCCTTTCGGGCTCGACCCAATGGACTGACCGGGACGCGCGAATACGCGACTCCCTCACGCTGGGTGGCGGCAGTTTCCGGTCTTCCAACGGGGTGACGCTGTCGCTCAATCAACCGCTTTTTCGCAGGCAAAACAGCGTCGTTTACGAGCAGGCCAAGTCCCAGGTCGCTCAAACCGATGCGATATTCGCGCTCGCGGCACAGGACCTGATCCTGCGTGTGGCCCAGGCTTACTTCGATGTGCTGCTCGCCCAGAACACGGTGGAGCTGGCGCAGTCGCAACTGACCGCCATCGGGCAACAGCTGGAGCAGGCGAGGCGCAACTTCGAGGTGGGTACCGCCACCATTACCGACACACACGACGCCCAGGCGCGCTACGACCTCACCGTCTCCGGCGAGATCGCCGCGAGAAACGATCTGGAGGTCAGGAAACGCGTGCTGAGCCAGCTGATCGGACGCATCGCGCCGCCCCTGTCCACGCTCGGGCCCAGGTTCTCCCTGACCGTCCCGGAACCGAGCAACATGGAAACCTGGGTCAACGAGGCGCTGGCGTCGAACCTGCAGATCGTCGTGAGCCAGGCCGGCCTCGATTTCGCCGTCCAGGAGGTGGAGCGCAATCGCGCCGGGCATCTCCCGACGCTGGACGCGTTCGCGAGCTACTCCGACAGCAGCAGCAGCGGACTGGGAACCACCGGCGTGGGCAGCGACACGGGCAGCAGGGTGATCGGGCTGCAGTTCGCGGTGCCGCTCTACCAGGGGGGCGGCATCAGTTCGCGGGTAAGAGAAGCACTGGCCTTCGAGGAACGGGCGCGCCAGGACCTGGAGAACGCGCGGCGCAGCGCCGAGCTGGCTACACGGCAGGCCTTCCTCGGCGTGACGAGCGGGATCGCCCAGGTCAAGGCGCTGGACGCGGCGGTCGTCTCCAGCCAGAGCTCGCTCGATTCCACCCGGCTCGGGCAGGAAGTCGGGGTGAGAACGCAAGTCGACGTGTTGAACGCGCAGCAACTGGTATTTCAGACCCGGCGCGATCGCTCCCAGGCCATGTACAACTACATCCTTTCCGTGCTGCGGCTGAAAGCCGCGGTGGGCAAGCTCGCCGAAGAGGACCTTGCCCGCGTCAATCTCTGGCTCGACAAGCAGTAACTAGTGAATGGTAAATCGTAAACGGTGTTCATCGGGTAACGGACCGCTCTTGCCATTCACCATTCCCCATTCACCATTCACCCGTTGACGCCGAGCGCTGAGAAAAGCGAGGTGCGCAAGCGGATCGTCGCGGCGCGCGACGCGCTCGATCCCGCCGCTCGCCGCGACTTCAGCTCGCGGATCACGCCTCGTATCCTCGCGCTCCCGGCTTATCGTGATGCGCGCTGCGTGATGGCATACGTAAGCTTCGGCGCCGAATTCGATACCGGAGCGCTCCTGGCCGACCTGCGCGCGCGCGGCAAACAGCTCGTGCTCCCGCGTGTCGACCGCAAGGCGCGCGCGATCAAGCTTCACGCGGTACGCGACCCCGGCGTCGAGCTGGCGCCCGGCGTGTGGGGGATACCGGAACCCCGGGCCGACGTCTGTCCCGAAGTAGCGCCCGTGACGATCGACTTTGTGCTGGTCCCCGGAGTGGCTTTCACCGCGCGCTGCGATCGGCTGGGCTACGGCGGGGGGTTCTACGATCGCCTGATTCCCGCCTTTGAAGGGCGCCCCGCGCTCGTCGCCGCGGCCTATTCGATCCAGATCGTGCCCGAGCTGCCCGTTACGCCATCGGATCAAAGCGTTCATCTCGTACTTACCGAAGACGCCGGCTATTCACGCGGGACGGCAGGAGAGATCGAGGAGCAGGCGTGAAGTCCCCGCAGTCTCCGACATTGCTGCGTTTTCTCACCTGCGGGAGCGTCGACGACGGGAAAAGTACGCTCCTCGGCCGCTTGCTGTTCGACGCCGGCCTGGTGCCCGAGGACCAGTGGGCTTCCGTGCAGCGCCTGAGCGCACAGCGCGGCGAGACCGGCGGGCACCCGGACTACTCCCTGCTGCTGGACGGGCTGCTGGACGAGCGGGCGCAGGGCATAACGATCGACGTCGCGTGGCGTTACTTCCAGACGCAAAAGCGGAAATTCATCCTCGCCGACGCGCCCGGGCACGAGCAATACACTCGAAACATGGCGACCGGTGCTTCGCAGTGCGATCTCGCCCTGGTGCTCGCGGATGCGCGGCGCGGCCTCACGCTGCAGACGCGGCGTCACACCGCGATCGTTCACCTCATGGGCATAACGCGGATCATCGTGGCGATCAACAAAATGGACCTCGCCGGCTGGGACGAGGGAGCATTCGCCAGGCTCAAGAGCGACTTCCTTGAATTCGCCACCCCCCTGGGATTGAAGGAGCCCGTGTTCATCCCGGTGTGCGCGCTGCACGGCGAGAACGTCGTGCGCTCCAGCGCGAAGATGCCCTGGTACCGCGGTCCGTCCCTGCTCGAGTGCCTGGAGACCGTCGAAGCGGGTGCGGGCGGAGATCCCGGGGCCGCGCGGTTTCCCGTGCAGTGGGTGGCCCGCGCCGGTGGATTTCGCGGTTACAGCGGCACGCTCACGAGCGGAGCGATACGGACCGGGGACGCGGTGACGGTGCTGCCGGCCAGGATTCAGAGCCGCATCGCCGCTATCCACACGTTCGACGGCGAGCTCGATCACGCCGTGGCGGGACAGGCGGTGACCGTGACATTGGACAGCGACGTCGACGTTGCCAGAGGCGACGTGATGGTTTCCGCCGAGGACGCCACTGCCGTTGTGACCGACCGGCTCGAAGCAAACATCGTCTGGATGGAGCAGCAGCCGCTGCTGCCGGGGCGCCGTTACGAGTTGCGCATCGGCACCACCGTCGTGTCGGCGACCGTCAAGCGCCTCATACACCGCCTGAATCTCGAAACGCTGAATATCGAGCCCGCGACGCGCCTCGAGAAGAACGACATAGGGCGGTGCGAGGTGATGACCGAGCGGCCGATCGCCTGCGACCTCTACACCCCGCACAAGCAAACCGGCAGCTTCATCCTCGTCGACCGGCTGTCCAACGCGACCCTTGCCGGCGGCATGGTGGCGGCGAACGAAGCGCGCAAGGTGTTCTGGGAGGAGATCACGGTGGACAAAGCCGCGCGGGCCGCCGCCAAAGGCCAGCGCGCCCGGGTTGTGTGGTTCACGGGCTTGAGCGGGGCGGGCAAGTCGACCCTCGCGAACGCCGTCGAGCAGGCGCTGTTTCACCTGGGTTTCCACACGTACCTGGTCGACGGAGACAACATCCGCCACGGCTTGTCGAAAGACCTCGGATTCGGCACCGAGGACCGGATCGAGAATTCCCGCCGCGCGGGCGAGCTGGCGAAGCTCATGGCCGACGCGGGATTGATCGTGCTGGTGTCGCTGATTTCCCCGTTCCGCGCGGAGCGCAGGATGGTGCGCGATCTGCTCGGCCCGGGCGAGTTCGTGGAGGTGCACGTGGCGACGCCCCTCGAAGTGTGCGAAAGCCGCGACCGCAAGGGTCTTTACCGTCTGGCCCGGGAAGGGAAACTCAAGAACTTTACGGGAGTCTCCTCGCCCTACGAGCCGCCGGAGGCGCCGGAGATTGTCGTGGATACCTCGAGCGGGACGCTCGCGGATCACGTCCTGCATATCGTCGCGCTGATAAGGGGGTCGTAGGTGTCGGCCGCATATCTCGCCGAGCTCGAGGCCGAGAGCATATACATCCTGCGCGAGGTCGCGGCGCAGTTCGCGCGCCCGGTGATGATGTATTCGATCGGCAAGGATTCCTCGGTGCTGGTTCATCTGGCCCGCAAGGCGTTTCACCCCACGCTGCCGCCGTTTCCGCTGCTGCACGTGGATACGACCTGGAAGTTCCGGGAGATGAT